>CALFZX010000048.1 GCA_937952315.1 uncultured bacterium | reverse complement strand
CTCTTCCGATCTAGACGATATTGTTTTAAGCGCGTTACCAGCACTTAGTTTTTCCGATTTACAGAAAAAAACAAAAGAAATCATTGAGAGAAAAATTACGGCTCAAAAGATAATTGAAGAACTAAAAAATAATGAGAACTTGAACAAATGGGTTAATGAAGGTCGAGGTTTGCATAAAGGAAAAAATAAATGCTCTTTTTGTGGTAACGATTTGCCGTCCGATTTATTCCAAAAATTAGATAAGCACTTTTCGACAGAATACGAACAACTTGAAAAAGATTTACAGATATTATTGACGAATGTTGAAAATGATAAAACGGCAATAAACGGCTTTGTTTTGCCGGTAAAGGGAGACTTTTATAAAGAATTTGTTTCGGAATACGAAAAATTGCTTAAAGAATTCAATAATCTTATAAAAAAATATTGTGAAAATATTGACGAACTATCTAAGGGATTGAAATCTAAAAAAGCAAAGCCATTTGATACGCATAAATTTACCAATATTGCCGACAATTTAGATGACATAAGGAGTAAATTTGAAGAAATAAAGGGCATTGTAGCAAAACATAAAAGCCAGACAGAAAATTTTGAAAAGGAAAAGAATGAAGCCAAAGAAAACTTGATTAGGCATTTTTCGGCTCAATTTATTCAAGATAAAAAATACCTCAATGTTTTGAAAGAGCAAAAAAATGCAGACGAAAAAATAGCTGAGAACAAAAAAGCTTTGGATAATATAGCTGTTGAAATTACCGAAGTTGAAAAAAAACTGTCGGAATCGGTAAAAGGTGCTGAAAAAGTTAATGAATATATTCAGCAGTTTTTTCAACACGACGGAATAAAGATTGTTCCTGAAAATAATCGCTTTAAAATGAGCCGAAACAATGAACCAGCAAAAAATTTAAGTGAAGGTGAAAAAACGGCGATTTCGTTAGCATATTTCATTGCCAGTCTTGAAGATAAAAAAACAAAATTGAATGAAACAATTGTTTTCATTGACGATCCTGTTTCAAGTTTGGATTGCAATCATCTTTTCAATATCTACGCTCTTATAAAATCAAAATTAATAAATTGCGGTCAATTGTTCGTTTCTACTCACAATTTGGAATTTTTCAATTTAATGAAGGATTTCTTGATGGAAATTAAAGATCAAAATAATAAAAATCTCTATTGTAGAAAGGAATTGCCTTGTTATTTAGTGCAAAAGCAATGGAATGAATCAACAAACCAATCAATTATTTTAGATTTACCTAAGGAATTGAAAAATTTTAAGTCGGAATATATCTATTTATTTTCTATAATGCTTGCTTTTGACAAAGAAAAAAACGGTGCGGATTTTAAAATGTTGTATTTATTGCCCAATGTCGAAAGAAGATTTTTAGAGGGATATTTAGGGCTACGTTACCCAGACGGAAAACCTTGGACAGAAAAATTTGAAAAATTGGTTAAAGACGAAACGCAAAGAAATTTGGTTTATAAGTTCGTAAACGAATTTTCACACAATCAAACTGCTACAAGGTCGTTAAGGTTTCCAGAAGTTTCGGAATGCAAACAATCTATTGATACTGTTGTTGAAGGATTAAAAGCCAATGACAAAGACCATTACGACGCTCTTTGTGAGAGTTGTAATTGATTTTCTGCGGCGCGCCAGTTTTCAACTGGCACAAATTCCGTCGGCGTCCAAAGCGAGGGCGAGGCGGAAGGGGGGTGTGGGGGGAATTCCGCCTCGCCCGAGCCGAAGCGTAGCCCCGCCGCCCTTCTCGTTCAGAGCAGACCGCCAAAGAAAAGTTTTGTTTTCCTTTTAAAAGAAAAAATCGGGCGCGCGCAAATAAAAAATTGTGAACAAAACTTTTCTTTGTCGGAGCGAGCGTTAGCGAGCGGCGGCGGGGCGGAGCGTCAAAATTCAGCGTCCGGATTTTCGCTAAAAAAAGTTCGGATTTCGTTCAGCGTTCGGAGCCATAAAGATGCCACTCATACTTTGGGTGGTATCTTTTTTGGTACAAACCATGGAAGAAACTATAATTTTGTGAGAGAATATTGTTATATAAGAAAAAGGGAAAGGATAAAAATGACAAGAGAAAATGAAGATCAGAAAGATTATGAAAATTTAAAAGAAGAGTCTGCAAGTGACCAGGCAGACAGACTAAGAGCTAGGCTCATGGATTCACAAGGAGATATAGACCCACATGGTAAGAAAAAAGTTTATTCTGAAGACGGTGAACCTGGTCCAGACTCTGAAGTTTCATATTATGCGAGAGAGAGAAGAACTAGGCCTAGCACACTTCAGGATTTTGATTACGGACTTGATGAAAAGAGAAAGGAAAGTTGAAAGAATATTAACCCCAAATTTTACTTTATCTGAAAAGGTTAAATAGGTGATAAAAAGTGAAGAAAAAAAGCAATCTATCAATAATTTCAATCGCCGTAGTAATATCATTAGTAATAATTGGCATCGCCGGCGCGGCGGTAGCCGGTTATTATTATCTCAATCGTAGTGAAGAAGATGGCATAGTAACGGAAGATGGCAAAAAGCTATCCTTGATAAATGACAGTCCGAAGATAAAAACCTTTAATGATAAATCATATATAGCCGATCAAGGTTGGTGGCTTCGATATGACAATGAATACGTTGAATTTGCTTTTGAGAATGTTGATGTAGAAAACCTTAAGGATGACCAGCTTACCTTAGTACTAAATCTTGGCGTGACAAATAGAATCGACGGAGAGGAAAATCTTGATGGGCTAGTCGATATAATGATAAATCCATATGACGGACAAAATAGCATCAATTATATGAATGTAATTCTCGAAAATGTAAATCGTGGCTCGAAAAGCGTTGGAATGTTTGGTGGCGGAAGTTATGTTACCAAATATCAGGGCACCATTGACAAAAAATATGTCAATAACGGCACATTAGTGATTAGAGTAATGAGATATAAAGACGACAATAAAGCGCCAGATGCAAAAGGGAAATTAGGAAAAATCGAAATTGTTCAAGAAGAGAACGGCATGGCTGAACTCGATTATGCTTCAGGCATCTTTGAGAACGAAGAACCGCATACCGTTCATCTAAATGTCCCAACCCTACCGGGAGAAAAGGATAAAGCTCGTCCCGGTGTGGCGGTTCTTTATGGTTATTTATAAAATGAGGTAATATGCCTGAAAAAGTTAAAACAGCTCGAATCTGCATCTTAGTTAACGCCTGGCTCTATTTAGCTGGCGGTATAGTTTCAACCCTTATTCTGTTCCTTTTAGCTCTTGGCATCGGTTTAAGCGGGGCCGAGGGGTCCAACATTGGAGCGGGTATCTTTAGTGTGTTAGCAATTATCTTTGGGTTATACCTGTACGGAATTGCTCTCGTCTGCTT
>CALFZX010000047.1 GCA_937952315.1 uncultured bacterium | reverse complement strand
ATTTTTTTGTGGACTCGAGGGGATTCGCCCAGTCATTCGACTGGGCGCCGGGTCGGATGACCCGGCGAACCCTAATAATATCAAATTCGGTACAACACTTGATTTTTTTGTGGACTCGAGGGGATTCGAACCCCTGACCTCCGCGATGCAAACGCGGCGCTCTACCAACTAAGCTACGAGCCCAGATTCGACCACTGCTCGGGGTGGGCCTGGTTGGATTTGAACCAACGACTTACCGGTTATGAGCCGGCTACTCTGACCACTGAGTTACAGGCCCGAAATAAAAATTGTAGTAGTGGGTGATATAGGACTCGAACCTATGACCTCCTGCGTGTCGAGCAGACGCTCTAACCAACTGAGCTAATCACCCATCAAATTAATTTCTAATTCAAAAAAAAGAAAAAAGCCAATTATCTGGGCAATCCGGGCCGATTACCTAAGCAATTCCATCGACTTTCTATAGATATCTTTCGGTGTTATTTTGACTTTAATAAAACATTCATCCGCTCCAACCGCTTTCATCTCCTTTATTTCCGCATCTAAAGCGGTATTTGAAAGAACTAACACTTTAGGTACACCTCTTTCTCTTTTTGTTTCGGCAATTTCTTTCAGCATTTCTAACCCGTTCATCGCCGGCATGGAAACATCAAGGAGAACAATATCAAAATTATCTTCTTTGATCCTTTTTAATCCCCACGCACCATTCTCCGCCTTCTCGACACTCCAGCCTTCTGTCTCAAACTTGAAACCGTAAATTTCCAACAAATCCTGATCATCATCAATGATCAAAACTTTTCGTCTTGTTTTCATAAAATAATTTTATTTTTAAGCTAATAATTGTCGGATTATACTGACTAATTTCTGAGGCGTATAATCGGCTTTGATTAAAAAACCATCAGCCCCAAGAGCAAAAGCTTCCTGCTCCTTTTCTGGGTCCTGATCATTGCTAAAAATCAAAACTTTTGTTTTGCCTTTTTGACCGGACAAGCGCTTTAAAATTTCAATACCGCCGACATTTATCATTAAATCAAGCAAAACTAAATCCGGCTGTTCAGTCTTAATCCGATCAGCTACTTTCTCTCCATCGGCCGTTATTTCAAAGGCAAAACCTTCCTTCTCTAATTTTTTCTTGTAGATATCGGCGATCATCTCATCATCCTCCAGCATTAGAATTTTTTTTGTTTCAGTCATTTTTAAATTTTAGCGAGTAAGCTAAATTTGATAGCGAACAAAGCGACCAATCTGGATATTTTCTCCCAGTTTTCCAACGGATTCATTAATTAGATCTGCCACTTTTCTTGACGGGTCCTTCACGAAAGGTTGTGTTAAAAGAGCATTTTCCTCTTTAAATTTTGTAACTTTTCCGGCCATAGCTTTCTCGATAATATCGGCCGGCTTACCCGATTTTTGCAATTGCTCAAAATAAATATTTTTTTCTTGTTCGATTTCGCTCTCATCGATTTCTTCCGGTTTAACCGCTCGCGGAGAAGTGGCTACTATTTGCATTGCTAAATCCCTTCCCAAAGATTCAAAATCGGGGTTTTTTGCCACAAAATCAGTTTCGCAATAAAGCTCAACCATCGCGCCCACTTTTTTGTTAGTATGTAAATAATAAGCTACGATTCCCTCTTTGGTCTCTCTTTCCGACTTTCGATTGGCAGTCTCCAATCCTTTTTTCCTCAAAGCGATAATCGCTTTTTCAATGTCTCCGCCGGTTTCTTCCAAAGCTTCTTTGCATTTCGCAATGCTAACCGCTGTTTTTTCTCGAAGTTCTTTTATCTGTTCCAAAGTAATTCCCATTTTTTTAATTTAACTGTTTATAAATTCCTATTTTTTATTTTCCATAATTTCTCTCGTCACATAACGAGTTATCAACGAAATAGATCCGATTGCATCGTCATTCGCCGGAATGGGAAAATCTATTCCTTCAGGATCAACATTGGTGTCAACCAAAGCGATAATTTTTACCCCCATCGACTTCGCCTCTTTGATGGCATTTTTTTCTTCTTTTGCTCCAACAACAAAAATCGCTTCTGGAATTTTGTCCATATTTTTGATGCCTCCCATATTTTTGTTGAAATCGTTTATTTCTTTGCGAAAATGGATTCTTTCTTTTTTAGTGTAACGATTAAGCTTCTGCTCTTCCTCCTGAGCCTCCAATTCGGCCAATTTTTGGATTCTCTTTGAAATAGTGGCGAAATTAGTGAAGGTTCCTCCCAGCCATCGTTCAGTTACAAAAGGCATTCCAGCCAAAACTGCCGCTTCTCTGACAACTTGTCGTGCCTGTTTTTTAGTTCCGACAAAAACAATTTTTCCCCTAGCGGAAACGATTCTTTTTATCTCATCCAAAGCTAATTTTAGTTTATCCAAAGACTTTTGCAAGTCAATAATGTGGACACCGCCTCTTTCACCGTAAATAAAACTTTTCATCTTGGGATCCCAACGGCCTTTTTGATGACCGAAATGAACACCGGCTTTCAACATTTCTTCCAACTCCGGCTCTCTTTTTTCCGGCAACGGCAAAATACGGCTCCTTGGCGCTTTTTCTTCCTTGATAATTGGCACTTCGATGTCAGTCGGCATGATGGTAGCATCCGCTGATTTTTTTAATTCTTCTGTCATTGTAATTTCCCTTATTAATTAAGCCTCTGCGCTCTTTCGGCGATTTCTGAAAAACGCCGAGGGTTTAGATAAGCGCATGCGAGATGAGAACAAACTCCCTTATTTTTAGTCTAAAACAACAAAAAAGTCAAAAACTTATTTATTGTCCGCTCTGGCGGTAAAAACGATTCCTCCAAGATGATCTACTTCGTGTTGAATCGCTCGAGCAAAAACGCCTTCCGCTTCAAGCTTCCTTTTTTTTCCTTTTAAGTCTTGATACTCAACAATAATGGTTTTTGGACGAACTATTTTGAGAAAAATATTCGGGAAAGAAAGACATCCTTCCTCCATTGCCACTTTTTCAGCGGAAAAATCAGTAATTACCGGATTGCAAAATGCCAAGGTTTTATCACCTCTTTTTACTAGACATATGGCCAAATCCGAATTTACCTGAGGACCTGCCAGTCCCAAACCGTCCGCCTTATTCATGATTTCGTTCATCTGATTGACCAAAGACCTCAAGGCACGATCAAAACGATCAATTTTTTTTGTCTGTCGAAACAAGATAGCCGAATCGACATCCTTAAAGGTAACTATCTTCCTGGACATAAAAACAATTAAGGTAAAAATGTTTTGAGCCAATCTATCGCTTTCTTGCCAAAATCACCGGAAAAATTCAATAATTTATCGTAAGCTACCTTAGCCGTTGCGTTTCCACCCATTATTCCGCTTATTCCGCCTCGTTCACGATTCTCATCGTTTTCCCAAAGAATCAAGCCGACAGCCGTCGCGTAACTTGGATCTTCTAGTGTCTCACTTATTCCTCCCAACTTAACGACAAAACCTATTTGAGCGTTTAGCTGAAAAACTTTTCTGGCCAAATCGGCCACAAAAGGTAGCTTGGCTCCTCCTCCAACCAAGACGATTCCCGCCGGCAACAATCCTTCTCTTTTGATTCGTCGCAGTTCTTTATTAACCAAACCAAAAATCTCCTCCATTCGAGCTTCCACTATCTCGGCGATTTCTTTTGCCTTAATAGTTCCTTCCTCGTTTTTGCTGATCTTTGAAAGATTAATCTCTTTCTTGGCAGAAACATCTTGAGGAGAGGCTGAACCATATTCTATTTTTACCTTTTCCGCAACTTCAATTGAAGTTTTAAGCCCAATAGCGATATCGTTGGTTATATGACCCGCTCCAATCGGTAGAACTGAAGCGTAAATCAACTGATCCTCCTCAAAAACAGAAAGGCCGGTCGTTCCCACCCCGATATCAACCAAAGCCACCCCCAGCTCCTTTTGCCTCCGATTGAGTGTCGATTCGGCCGCCGCCAACGGGGAAGCCACTAAACCGGAAATGGAAATACCCGCCTGGTTGATACACTTACTGAGATTTTTAATGAAGGGAGTAGCCCCGGTAACAATAAGAGTGTCCGCATCCAAACGACTGCCGTTCATTCCAACCGGATCACGAATTTCCGATTGATTATCGATGCTAAAAAATCGAGGAATAACATGTAAGATTTCTCGATTCGGCGAATTTTCCGGCGAGACTGTCGATTCCGCATTAGCCAAAACTCGATCAACATCTTCCTGACTGATCTCCCCGTTAGCACGACTAACCGCCACCATGCTTTTCGCCACTTTAACCGCAAGATGAGCTCCATCAATGTTAACCATCGCCTGTTCAATCGGTACTCCCGAGATACCGGACGCTGTCTCCGCAGCTTTTACGATTGCTCGGGTTGTCTCTTCTATATCGACCACTACTCCCTTGCGCAAACCTTGACAGGGAACCTTGGCACTACCTAAAACCCGCCAACCGTTTTCTTCGGCGGAGGCAACTATTACCCTTATGTTGCTTGATCCGATGTCCAGACCAACTTTAATGTTACTTCTTCTCATTTTTGTTTTCCGCTTTGCCGAATTATTTTTAATTTTGAGTTAATTCTAAAAGCCTTTTTCCGAAAAAGCAAAAAACGCTTTTTTTATTTATTCTTTTACGGTATGATTTTGTTGAAAGTTTATTTGATTGGTTTTTAATACCCTAAAAGTGAATAAATTAGCAGATAGAAAGAGAAAAAATAAAAGTTTTATTCCATTACCGAATAAGATTTTAGTCGTCGGTCAAAAACTGGTTGCTGCCGGTTTTGAAACATTTTTAGTCGGAGGCGGATTAAGAGATTTGCTTCTCAAAAGGAAAGTTAAAGATTGGGATTTAACCACTGTCGCAAAACCGGAGGAAATCCTTCAACTTTTTAAAGATAGTTTTTACGAAAATAATTTCGGCACGGTTGGCATAAAAATAAAAAAGGGTGAGAAAACAGAAGAGATTGTCGAAGTGACAACTTTTCGTCAAGAGGCGAAATACGGTGATCATCGGCATCCCGAAGAAATTGTTTTCACCGATAAAATTGAAGTTGATCTGAAACGACGAGATTTCACAATCAATGCGCTAGCCTTGGACATAAGTTCCCTTCCGAAAGAAAATACAAAACAAAAAAAATTTTTTGAGTCACTCAACCAAAAAATTAAAGCTAGCTCCCAACAAATAAAATTTGAGCAAACTCTGTCCCAAGGTAAAAAAAATTTCGGACCGGGAATCGAAGGAGAGGAAAATAATTTGCTTCAAATGGATGAAGTTCCCGAATTGGGCGGAGGAGACTATCCGGTTATTACCATTTCAAAGATCAAAAGATCGGACAAAAATACTTTATCTTTTATTAAAGATATTTTCGGTGGTCTTTCCGATCTTGAAGTCGGGCTGATCAAAGCTTGCGGGGATCCCGACAGTCGTTTTCAAGAGGACGCTCTTCGTTTGATCAGAGCTGTCCGTTTCGCCTGTGAATTAGGCTTTAAAATAGAGAAGAAAACCGCTCTGGCCATCAAAAAAAATGCTTCCCTCATTTCAAAAATTTCGGCGGAAAGAGTTCGTGACGAATTAATCAAAATTATTTTGTCTCCTTGGCCGGCTGAAGGAATTGTTTTACTCCAAAAGCTCGATCTATTGGAAAAAATTGTTCCGGAGATCAGCCAAGGTATTGGGGCCGGTCAGAACCGACATCATATTTTTTCCGTTTTTGAGCATCTGATATTTTCTTTAAAGTTTTGCTTCTCCGATCAATTGGAGGTCAGGTTGGCCAGTCTGCTTCACGATATTGCCAAACCGTGGGTCAAAAGACAAATTCCCGGTCAAGAGGCCACTTTTTATTTTCACGAGGTCGAAGGCGAAAAATTAACTCGCCGAATCTTAGCCCGATTACGATTTTCTCGATCGACTATCGAAGAAACCGCGAAGTTGGTTCGCCTGCATATGTTTAATTTTGATCCCAATTTGCACAACGAACGAACTGCCAGGAAGCTCTTGCATCGAGCCGGAGGGGCCGAAAGAATGGAAAAATTGTTAATCATCCGCATTGCCGATCGCTTGGGTAGCGGTTGCAAAAAAGGAGAAGTTTTTAAATTGAGAAAATTAAAATATCTGATGGATAAATCATCGGACGATCCCGTCTCACTGAAGCAACTAAAAATAAACGGCAATGACTTAGTGAAAGAATTGGGTGTCAAACCGAGCGCGCTGATTGGAGATCTGCTTCAAATCGCCTTGGCTGTCGCCATCGAGAATCCCGCTAAAAATAATCGTGAAGATTTACTTGGAGAAATCAACAGCTTAATTCAACGGGAAGGTGGCGAACCCGGCTTTCTTGCGCAGGAGAAAAAAAGAGCGGAGAATTTTCTGAACGGTCGGAAAGAATCCTACGATATCGCTTTGCAGAATAAATATCGTGTTCGAGAAAAAAGAAATGCTTATTTTTAAAAAATCTTTATGAAGTTATTGGTCACCGGTGGCGCCGGTTTTATTGGCTCAAATTTTATTCTTTATTGGCTAAAAAATTATCCCGAAGATGCAATCATCAATCTAGATCTGCTAACTTATGCAGGTAACTCCGAAAATCTCAAATCGATTGAGTCTCATCCAAAATATCAATTTATTCGAGGAGATATCGGCGATCAAGAGTTAGTATCAAGACTTTTGGAGGAAGAAGTGGACGCCGTCGTTCATTTTGCGGCTGAAAGTCATGTTGATCGCTCCATTATTGATCCCTCGGCCTTCGTACGAACCAATGTTTTGGGCACTCATGTTCTGCTTGAATCAGCTCGTCAAAAAAATATTCGTTTTCATCTTGTTTCAACCGATGAGGTCTACGGTAGCTTGGAATTAAACGACAACAAAAAATTTTCCGAATCGACTCCTTACGATCCCAGAAGTCCCTATTCGGCCAGTAAAGCATCCTCCGATCATCTGACGCGAGCCTACTTTCATACTTACAAACTGCCGATCACTATCTCAAATTGCTCGAATAATTACGGACCTTTTCAATTCCCCGAGAAATTAATTCCTTTTTTCGCCACTAATTTAATAGAGGGAAAGAAATTACCTCTTTACGGACAAGGTTTGAATGTTCGTGATTGGCTTTTTGTCGAAGATCATTGTCGAGCTATCGATCTGATTATTAGAAAAGGCAAAATCGGCGAGACTTATTGCGTCGGTGGCGATTCCGAAAAAAGCAATATTGAAATTGCCAAGTCTATCTTGAAAAGTTTTGGGAAAGATGAAAATTGGATTGAGTTCGTTGAAGATCGCAAAGGACACGATCTGAGGTACGCTATCGATTTTTCAAAAATCAACAAAGAGCTCGGTTGGAAGCCGACAACGGACTTTGAAAACGGACTTGAAAAAACATTGCAATGGTATCGAGATAACGAAGATTGGTGGAAAAAACTGAAAAAATAACCGAGTAAAATTCTATTGAAACAACCCTTGATTGAATATTAAATTTATCAAAGTGGAACGAGCGGGCGAAACACCCCAGACCTCATAGTCTCCTCCAAGCTGATTAAGGTTGACATCTCCTCCTATTATATTAGAGAAGATGGCCGATTCAATATTGGGCGGAGTGCCCCAACGACAGTCGCCTCGAAGCATTCCTCGAACAGTTCCGTTGCAATCGCCACCCTGCTGATTGCCCAGACCTTCAAACAAAAAACGGATACCAAATTCCACATTCTGCTTTCCAACGGCAGCCGCATTATCTAAAGCGCCGATCGCCAAAGCTCCGGCCGGAGCACTAGCTAGAGCCATCGGAGTTCCCGGTGAAGAATAAAGATCAAACTCTTCCTTAGCCTTGCCAAAAAAATCATTCCAAGCCTCTCGGTTAATGGTCTCCACATCTCCCAGCAAAGTTTGAACATCGCTAACAAAATGGCCCCCCATACTCTGCATTCCGTAAGAATGCCCTTGAAAAACAAATTTCAATTTTTCCGGCACTTGATTTTGCGCCTGTCTTGAATGGGGCTCCTGATATTGATCGGGGGCCTGTGCAGGAACCGATCCGCCACTCATTCCTCCCGATTCTTGGAACAGACTACCGTTAGGCGTTAAGGCGAAAGAATCGCTCGGCGAAATAACGGCCGTCACCAAAATCGCAATTAAAATTAATTTTTTTTGAGTTGAAGACATAAATAATTATTTATTATTTTTCATCTTTTCCATTTCTTCCACAAACTTTTTTATTTCTTCGTTCACTTTTTCTGCTCGACCGGCAGAAATAAAAGCTTTGAAATAATCGTTTTCCTGCATATTGTTCAAAACGATATTTAAAGCTCCAAAAATTCGTAGCACCCGAACATGCAACGGTCTTAATTCCGAGTTTATCGTTAAAGCAGTCAAGTCGGTCTCCGCCGATTGAATATCTTTTTTCCAGAGACTAATTTTCCCCCAATCGATATCACTGCGACTCATACCATTCAACGCAGTAATAATTTCCCTGATTGAATCTTCAATATTTTGATTTTCTTTAATTAAGCCGTATTTTCCTAAGATTGTCTTAACCTGGCCAAGATAAACCGCCAACGACAATTCTCCCTCCTGTAATATTATTTTATTATCCGGCACGGAAAAAGCAAAATCAAGCCCGGTCTGATTGAGCATCTGAGAAATGAAATCGGCCACTTCCTTCTCAACCTTAGCTTTAGTCTCTGTGTCGAGTTGTTCGAACTGCTTGAGATGTAATTTATATTTAGCCACCAGTTCGTCACTCTTCATTAAAGTTTGCTCCGTGTAGTTGATGGAAGATTTTGCTGAATTTTCCTCCGAAGTGACCGCCCCCGATCCGCTAGAATTATTATTCGTTGACTGTCCGGTCGCTGGGTTAATCAAAACGGCACCGGAAACAGCCGAATTTTTATTTTCATTGCCATTCGAATTTACATTCAAATTGGAATTGGAATTGGAATTTCCATTTTCGTTTCCGACAATCTTACTTTTTGGATCTTCGGACATTTTTTTGAGCGGATCATAGCCGGATTTGATTTCTAAGCCGTCTAAAATTTTATCACCGTCAGTATCCGGATTATTCGGGTCGGTACCTAATTTTTTTTCTTCCTCATCTTTTAAACCATCTTGGTCCTTATCTTCCTTGGAGGAAAAAGAAGTCCAAATTGAGTTAGGCACTGTTTTCTCCTTAGAGGAAGAAATGCTCCCGCTAAGCACCCAGAAAGAAAGACCGAAAATTAACAGAATCAGAAAATATTTTAATTTTCGAGGCATTTTTTATATTTAATCGATTTCTCGGTCCGAGGAGAGGGATTCGAACCCCCGTAGGGACAAGCCCGGCAGATTTACAGTCTGCTGCGATTGACCGCTCCGCCACCCTCGGTGAACAAACGACTCAACGAAGACCATGGATCTTCTCTTCCAAGTTAGCAGAAAATAATTAAAAAGCAAATTCAGCGAAGCTTACGACTTGCCAGTAAATAAATCACTCCCCCCAAAAGAGCGGTCAACAATTGAGGCCAAGCGAAAATAAGGGCCAAAGAAGCTTTTGGCAAAATTATTAAAGCTGGAGCAACTATCAAACAAGCCTTGACTAAAGAGGCCGAAACAACTCCCAATATCGGCTTTTTTGAAAGATAATTCGCCGTCACAATCAAAGCGACATTCCCCAAAATTATAAAGGGAATTAGAACAATTGTTTGAGGAGGAAGCATCCCACGGGAAAGGGCAATCAAAGAAGGGAGAAATGCAACCAGAACAGCATTGCCAATCCCGACTCGAAAGGCCAACCAAAACAGCCCCGCGTTAACCAAGGGACCGACAATCCACTGATTGTTAGCAGTGTGAGCCAAAAGAATCGGCACCAGCAGAGTCAAAAAAACAACGATCGCCGTTTCCGTTAAAGCTCGGCTTTTGAGATTCACAAAGGCCGGCCTCCTTAAAATCGCTTCTTGGATTTGATTTTTGTTTAGCATGGGAGGAAGAAAATTAAAAATTAAATAGATGCAAATCATAAGGAGCAAGAAAAAAAGCTGCTAATGGTTCCCTTGT
>CALFZX010000046.1 GCA_937952315.1 uncultured bacterium | reverse complement strand
GAAAAATCTATCTACAAGTGAACATATTTTTGTCTTGACAAGGGGGACAGTATATACAGCTTTTTGTTTTTCGAAAGAAAAGAGGAGACTCTGAGCGAACTTTATTGCAATCTCCTTCGCAACCTTGGCGGACTTTATGGAGGAATAAGGATCTCAAAGCAGAAGCGACCCTTTCAAATATTTATCAACTTAATAAACCTCAAAAGGTAACCCTAACTCTGCAACCGCACATGTATTGTATTGTATTTGACGCTTCATTGCTAATGATGTATGATATAAAAAAATTAATAAAGAACTAATAAAAAATATGATTATAAAAGGCAAGCAAAACGATTACGAAGTTTTTTTGGAGATGATACAATTTGAAATTACCGGACGGTGCAATATGTATTGCCAGCATTGCAGGGCATGGAAAGACCCCAAAGAGGATATGGATCTAGATGTTGTAGAAAAGGTATTGGATTTTGCTCTACCAGAGTCGATTGGAGAAATAAGATTCACGATTTCTGGAGGCGAACCCCTTCTTCATCCTAAATTTTTTGAAATACTTCAACTTATTAAAACTAAAATAGATAATGCCAAAAACACAGAGCTTGATCATTCTGTTATTACTACCAACGGTTATCTTTTGACAAAAGAAATTATTTCAAAAATTGGAAATCTAAATTTAGGCGAAGTTTATATTCAAGTTAGTATAGATAGTCACGAAGAAGAAAAACATGATAAATTTAGAAATTGTAAAGGTGCATACAAAAAGGCGGTTGAAGCATTAAAGATAGTTTCTAATTCAACCCTACTTCCAATAATGAGAACCACTATTACACCTGACAGGATCGATGATATAGAAAGCATGATAAAATTAGCAATTAGTTGCGGAGCGACAAGAATTAGTCTTGGACCGGCAATCCCAACAGGAAAGGCTAAATTAGATAAAACATTAATTTTGAACCCGGAACAAAAGAAAATTTTAATAAATTCGATCTTATCATTAAGAAAAAAATATCCCGATATTAGTATTTCGACAGAAGATCCAATTAAATTTTCTATCTGCGCAGAGGAGTGGGATTATGGTGATTTTGATTACCAAAAACAGAATTTTATTGGAGGGTGTTCTGCGGGGATTACCAACATGAACGTATTGTCTGATGGCACATTAACGCCATGTTCTATGATGTTGACACCTATTTTAAAAGTAAAAAATTTAACTCCAAAAGAAATTTTAGATAAATATACATCTTCGGATGTAATTTCTAATCTTGTTGAAAGGAACGTTAAGGGAGAGTGCGGTACCTGTAAATTCAAAAGGTTGTGTGGCGGTTGTAGAGCAACAGCGGAAGGAATAACAGGTGATTACCTTGAAGAAGATCCTACGTGCTGGAAGACTAATAGTTATAATAAATATCTATAAAAATTTAAAATCCCCATTATGAGGATTTTAAATTTTTTTATCTTTAGTTTTATTTATTTTGTTTAACCATATCTTTTGCCTCCTTAATAAAATCATTCTTATCTACAATTCTACTGGTCTGCTGGCCTCTATTTCTAACCGAGATCATTTTTGAATTTAATTCATTGTCCCCAATCACAACAATAAAAGGAATCTTTTCTTTAATTGCCTTTCTAATTTTATTACCAACAGTTTCACTGCTATCGTCAACCTCTGTCCTAATATCATTAATTTTGAACTCTTTGCTTAATTTATAGCAATAATCTTTGTGTTTCTCGCCAACAGAAAGAAATTTAACTTGTATCGGAGAAATCCAAACTGGGAAAGCACCAGCATAATGTTCAATTAAAAGCGCCAAAAATCTTTCAAAAGAGCCAAAAAGCGCTCGGTGTAACACATATGGTCTTTCTTCCTCGCCTCTGCTATTAGTGAAAGTCATATCAAATCTTTCTGGTAAATTAAAATCAAATTGCAAAGTAGAGCATTGCCACTCTCTACCTAGCACATCTTTTAATTTGAAATCTAATTTGGGTCCGTAAAAAGCTGCTTCACCCTCCTCTTCAACAAAATTTAATTGCTTTTCTTTGGCGACCTCGCGTAATATCTTTTGTGTAAACTCCCAGCCTTTATCATCTCCAGCGTATTTTGTCTTATTTTTAGGATCGCGCAAGGACAGATAAACATTTATTAAATCGGTTTCAAATCCGAAAGCCTTGAAAATTGAAATAATAAAATCAACTACTTTTTTTAATTCCTCTTCAACTTGATTTGCTCGACATATAATATGCGCATCATCCTGAGTTAATCCTCGAACGCGAGTTAACCCAGAAAGCTCACCTTTTTTTTCAAAACGATAAACTGTTCCGCATTCAGCCCAGCGCAATGGAAAATCGCGATATGATTTCGGAGAGTTTTTATAAACCTGAATATGAAATGGGCAATTCATAGGTTTAATTAAATACTCTTCTGATTCTTTTACTTTCTCTTTTTTTTGACGTTCTTCCAGATTTTGTCCAATTTCCATTGGTGGAAACATGCTTGAATTATAAAAACCCCAATGACCTGAAGTTTCCCACAATATCCGATTTCCAATATGTGGCGAACGTACAAGATCATACCCGTTCTCTAAATGCCTTTTATACCAATAATCTTCTACTAATCGCCAAAGAATTGCTCCCTTTGGATGCCAAAGAGGTAGCCCTAATCCAACTTTTTCATCAATATGAAATAGATCCATTTCTTTCCCAATTTTTCTATGATCTCTTTTTTTAGCCTCTTTTCTTAATTCCAAATATTTAGTTAACTCTTCTTTTGTTGCAAACATTAAAACATGAATCCTGGTTAGCATTTTGTTTTTCTCGTCACCCCGCCAATATGCTCCAGCAATTTTGTCTAATTTAAAAGTATCGACTTTTACTGCGTTACTTGACTCAACATGCGGACCACTGCAAAGATCTTCAAAATTTCCGATTTTATAATAAGATACACTTTTTTTTCCTTCAGACTTTAAATTCTTTAAAAGTTCTTTCTTGTAATTCTGTCCGGCTAATTCCTCCTTTTTTATTGCTTTATCAATATCAACTTCAAATTTTTTAAACTTTAAATTCTGTTTAACAAAATGTTTCATTTTCTTCTCTATTTTTTTAAAATCATCATCACTTACTTTTTTATTATCAAAATCGAAATCATAAAAGAAACCGTTCTCAATTGCTGGCCCAATTGCAAATTTAACATTTGGCCAGAGCTCTTTTACTGCAGCTGCTAAAATATGCGCACCGGAGTGGCGCATTATTTCTAAATTTTTATTTTGTTTGTCTTTCATAATGTTGAAATTAATAAAAAATCCTCATTCTAAAAAGTTTAAATAAAACTTACTAGAACGAAGATTCCTCGCGGTTCCATCTAGTTTCCTTGAAAAATCAAGGCACTTAATTAATAATTATTCCAAAATTAGTCTTATCCTTACAAGGATCAAGATTCCCAAACTAGTCAAGAATTGTGGTTGGTAGCCACAACAATCTTTTGAAAATAATATCTTGATTGTTAAATTATTTATGGCCACCAGTACATGTTGAACATGTATGTTTTCCAATGGTTAATTTAATAACCTTTTTTCTTTTTTTAGTATTTTTTGTCTTCATACTTTTAATTAATTATTTTATATTTTAAGTATAACTTGATATAAAAATATGTCAATGTGCGGTTGCAGAGTTAGGGTTACCTTTCGAAATTGACGATTCGGACGAATCTTTGGGCAAGCGTATCCGCGAGGCGGAAAAACAAAAAATACCCTACATGCTTATAACGGGTGAAAGAGAGGAAAAGGAAAAAACCGTGGCGGTGCGCATTCGCGGTCAGAAAGAGCAAGAGACGCTCGAAGTAGAGCAACTGGTTGCTCAGCTCAAAAAACAGATCGAGGAAAAAGCGTAGGGGTTTTCGAGCCTCGAACTCTTTTATACCATCTAGGCCTGTGAGAGACTTCGTTTTAAGCGGTATGAGTACCAACTTGTACCGCTTTTTGTTTTCTAGCCAACCATAAAATTTTGCCACTTTTCGTAGAGTTCCTTGGTGGCGATCAAATCCCTAGTGTTATAGCGAGCAATATCAAGATATCTTTTGGCGGCAAAAAGCTCGGCGACGTCGTTGCCACTCACACCGGCCTGTTTCGGGCTTTCGATGCCGAGAGCACGACACCAGAGGTGGAGACTGCTTCTTTTTACAGCCCCGTAAAAACTGAGTTGATCCAATAAATCAATATGTTGAACTTCATTGCGACTATTAAGATAGCGGTTACTCATTAAGTCGCGAGTAATTTTAATTCCGTGAACGGCGGAGCGCGCGATAATAAATGGCAAATCAAAGCCGCGACCGTTGAAAGTGATAAAAGTATCGTAATTCTTGGCTCCTTCCCAGAAATTTTTTAGCATACTGGCTTCATTCATCGGTTTGAACTTGAAATTACTCTGTTCCGCCTCAGGCAGGTTACTGTCTTCCGCATCAAAGTAAATTACGCCCCTATTTTGGTCGTAATCCAAAACGCCGATGGCACAAATTCGTCCGGTCAGTGGTGAAAGGCCGAGTCCGTTTTTGACCTCTTCCAGCGCTGCTTTGTCGATCTCGCCCGATCCCGGATCTTTTTTGACCCATTTGGTTAAAGTTTCTTGAGTAATGGAATCGAAAGATTCGAAGTTCTCCCCTACCGTTTCTATATCGATAATCAATTTAGACATTTTGTTGCTTCAAAGATTAAAAGTTTCCGCCAATAGTTTCACCTGAAAAAACGATAAAGCAAAATCCCCTAAAATCAAAAAATCTGTTATATTTAAAAAATAGAAAAGATTTGAAATAAGAAACAAAATCGATGCAAAAGAAAAATATGTACGGTTTGCTAAAGTTAATTTGCTTTGCGATGATTCCTTTTTTCGCCGTGTCTTCTCTGGCTACTTGGTATCTTTTCAAACGAATTAAGCAAGAAAAAGTTTCTTTAGAAGAAGCAAAAGTTTATCATGAAGAGACCCTGAAACAATTGGAGTCTTTTGAGGAAATTAAAGAAAACCTCGAGGGAATCAAGCAGACGAAGGAACTGTTTGAGGGGACGATGATGAATCCCGACAAAACATTGGAATTGGTTCGAGAGCTGGAGGAGGGCGCCGAATATACCGGCGTTGAACTCAGGACCAGTATCGGAGAAAAGCCGAAAATAAAAAAAGCCGGATCAAAAACGGCCGATGCAGGGGCGACAGAGGCGGGATCTAAAGATGAAATTTGGCTTAAACTTGAAGTGTCCGGTAATTTTTTTAATATTTTAAAATTTGTTCGTTTCGCTGAAAATGCGAACAAGATAATCGGAGTTAGCACTTTGAGCTTAACAAAAAATCGTCAAATGACGCCGGTGGACTTATTGACCGAAGTAGAGGAGACGGAGGAAGACAAACTTTCCAAAGCTACAATTTTAGTGAGTAACAGTTTTTAGAATTTTAAGATTGCAATAAATGACTACCAATTGTAATTTAAGAAGTGTCAGAAGCTGGATACCGCGAGTAACGATGTTGGCATCAGCTTTAGCCCTCGTATTTTTTCTTTGCGGAGCGGGCTATCTTTTGACTTACATTCTTGAATCCAGTGCTTATTTTCGTGTGGAAATTCCCCAGACGGTAACTGCTCGTGAGGGGCTGAGCCCGGACAAAGAGGAAAAGATCAAGGGAATCTTGAGAGTCAGAGAGGAAGAAAGGGAAAAATTAAAACAGGGTGTGATTATCGATCCGGAGGGAAAAAATCCTTTTAACTGGCCTTAACTTTTGTTGATGAAAAATAAGAAAAGAAAAAAAATTTCTATTTTGATTCCTCTTTTTTTTGGTGAGGATATTTTTTTCCGTTGCTTGGAGACATTGGCTAGAGAAACGGAAAATCTTTTTGATCGAGATTGGGAAATTTTGGTTTATAATAACGGCTTTTCCGAAGTTAAGCTCAAAGATTTAAAAACAATCTATCCGTGGGTTAAATTTTTCGGTACGGGAAACAACGTCGGTTTTGCCAAAGCGAATAATTATTTATTGAAAAAAAGTCGAGGTGAATTTATTTTGCTATTGAATCAAGATGTTTTTATTTCAAACGATGCAATTTTAGAACTGCTGATTTTTCTTGAAAACAACGATAAATACGATTGTGTAGCGCCTCAACTAAAATATGAAAACGAAGTGGAACAATATTCATGCCGGCCGTTCCCTCGGAGCTTCAGTTTTTTATTGCTTGATTTTTTAACCGGTGGGAAAAAATATCGATTTTTTTATTCACCTAAAAAAAGTGGCGAAGTTGATCAACCAATGGCCAGTTGCCTGCTCTTTCGAGGTGAAAAGTTGAGAGATCTGCAAGGTTTCGATGATCATCCTGATTTTTTTCTTTATTTTAACGATACGGATTTGAGCTATCGCTTAAAAAAGGCCGGTGGACTAAGCTATTTTTTAGCTTCAGTTTCAGCTATTCATATGCATGGACAGAGTACGGCATTGCTGCCTGAGCCAAAGAGATTGAGCCTTTGGGCGAAGGGGCTTGGCCGTTTTTGGTTTAAAGCGGGAAAAAATTTCTATTGGGCTTATGCTCAAGCTTATTTTTTGACGATTTTTAGGGCTTTAGTTGAAGCTTTAAGATCGCTAGCCGGTAAAAAATGAATTTTTTCGGTTTGCTAAAATTAAAAAAGTAAATCATCTTGGATTTATAAGATTGTGAAGAAGCTTAAAAAACAAAAAGCCCGCTTTTTCAGGGTATATGAAGCTGTAGACAATCTTCCCCTCTCTTTCGGATGGGAGGGAAGGGTTCCCGAGGATTATTCCAGCGGCACCAAAATATCCTTTTTCTAGGAACTCTCCCGAGGTAACGTTTTTTAAACAGAGGCATTACCTCATTATCTACAGATTCTTATATCCCGATACGCGGGCTTGTTTAATGTGAATTTCAAAAGAACAAGCAATTAAAACATTTATTTAAATTTTGTCAAGTCTTTTGAATAAAAATATGAATTTTTTAGGATTAGATTACGGAGAAAGCAAAATTGGAACAGCTTTTGCTCCCGGTGGCATCCTGGCTGTCGGCATGAAAATTCTTCCTAACGATGGAAGTTTTTTTTCAAGATTGTCTCAAATATTGGAAGAAAGCCAAATCGATTGTTTAGTGGTTGGAATTCCGATCAGTATGGATGGCTCTCAATCAAATAGAACGAAAAAGACTCGAGATTTTATTCGTCAGTTGAAGAGACACTTCCCCACTCTCTCCGTTGAAACTTCGGATGAACGATTGAGCACGGCCGAAGCGAAAAGAAATTTGAAAAAGGGCAAGGCGGATGACGCGGAGGCGGCCAGAATCATATTGCAAAGTTTTTTAGATCGAAAAAAAATAAAGTCAGTTTAATTTTTGATTTTTTCCGATGGAGCAAGGACAATCTTCTTTAAAATTGGATTTGAAGGCGGATGTGACGGACAAAGCGCTTTTTGTGAGAACCAGCGGTGACGAAGTGGAAAAATGGGAGGCGGAGCGAATTGCCGAGAGCTTGATTCGGGAGACGGGCATCAGTCGTCGTTTGGCGATGGAAATTACCGGCGAAGTGGAGGAACAGATTTTTGAGGGCAAGATAAAATTCATTACTTCCCGCTTGATTAGAGAGCTGGTTTTAGGACAATTATTAGAGCGAGGTTTGGAGGAGGCGCATAAAAGATACAGCCGTTTGGGCTTCCCCGTTTTTGATGTTGAGCAGATTATTGAAAATGAAACCAACAAAGACAATGCCAATGTTCCGCACGGTCCGGAGGCGACCAACCTAACTTTAGCGGAAGGAATCAAAAAAGAATACGCTTTGTTGCGGGTTTTTTCTGAGGAGGTGAGTGAGGCGCACGCTCGAGGAGATATCCACTTGCACGATTTGGGAATGATTGATCGGCCTTATTGTTCCGGTCAATCTCTCGAGTATATTAAGAAATACGGGCTGGATTTAACTTCTTCCCTTTCTCAAGCTAAACCGGCCAAACACGCGGAAGTGCTAATTGCTCATTTGATTAAGCTTTCGGCCGCGTTGCAATGCCATTTTTCGGGAGCTATCGGTTGGGATGCGGTTAATCTTTTTTTAGCTCCTTATTTGGTTAATCGAAGTGAAAAAGAGATTCATCAGCTGGCGCAAGTTTTGATTTATGAATTCTCTCAGCAGGCGGTGGCGCGAGGTGGCCAAGCGATTTTTTCCGACATCAATCTTTATTGGGAAGTGCCAAAACATTTTCAAGATGTCCCCGCCATCGGACCCGGAGGAAAGTATACGGGGAAAAATTACAGTGAATATCTCAAAGAATCACAAGCCTTTCTAAAAGCTTTATTTGAAATCTATTTAGAGGGGGATGGCTCCGGTAGGCCGTTTTTCTTTCCAAAGCCACTGGTGCATATCACCGAAGAATTTTTTAAGACTCCCGGTCATGAAGATTTTTTAGAGTTTATTTCTTTAGTCGCTTCGGAGAAGGGTAACACTTATTTTGTTTTCGATCGTCGCAATGAAGCTAAAATTTCCGAATGTTGTCGCCTATCTTTTAAGTTAGAGCAGAGCGATATCGAAGACGCTAAAAAACCTTGGCGAATGAGGTATTCCGCTTTACAAAATATTTCCATCAATTTGCCTCGCTTAGCTTATAAGGCAGGAGGCAACGATGAAGTTCTCTTTTCAAAAATTCGAGGCCTGATGAATTTGGTAGTGAAGGCGCACAGGGAGAAAAGAATTTTCATTGAGCACCTTTTGGCGAAGGGCATAAACGGTCCGCTCGGTCTTTTAGCCATTAAAAAGCCGGAAGACGATCATCCTTACTTGCGAATGCATCGAGTCACCAATCTAATCGGGATTGTCGGACTGAATGAAATGGTTCAATATCACTTGGGAGAGGAATTGCACGAGTCGAGAAAAGCTTTGAAATTCGGACTGAAAGTCATTGCCGAACTTAAATTGATCTGTGAGAAGCTCTCCAAACGCTATGGATTAAAGCTCGTTTTGGAGCAAACACCGGCGGAAACAACGGCCTATCGTTTTTCCAAACTGGATCTGAATTGGTATGAAAAAGCGGCGAGAACCGTTGTGAAGGGGAATATTAAAAAAGGGGAAGTCTATTACACAAATTCAACGCAAATCAATATTGGAGCGCCCTTTGATCCTTTGGAGAGAATTCGAACGGAAGGTTTTTTCCATCCGTTGATTGATGCCGGCGCATTGACTCATATTTGGTTGGGGGAATCGAAACCGCCGGCTAAGGGTATTGCTGAACTGGTGAAAAAAAGTTTTCGCCAAACCGAGGTTGCCCAAATAGCTTTTTCACCGGAATTTATTTATTGCAATGACTGCGGATTTATTAAGAGAGGAGCTTTAGAAATTGAAAGTTAAAAGCTCAAAGTTGAAAATTTAAAATTAGACAAACCCTAATCTTGGTGCTAAACATTGATTAAAACTAATCTTTTTAATTTAAATGAATATCTACAATCCGAAGAAGATAGAACCGAAATGGCAAAAAAAATGGAGTAAAAATGTGAGTCTCTATCAAGCGGACGCCGCCAGTAAGAAGAAAAAATATTATTGCCTTTGTATGTTTCCCTATCCTTCGGGTGACGGCTTGCATGTCGGGCATGTCGAATCTTACACCGCGACCGATATTGTCAGTCGATTTAAACGGATGCGCGGTTTCAATGTTATTTATCCGATTGGATGGGACGCATTTGGTTTGCCGGCGGAAAATTTTGCTCTTAAAAGTGGAATTCATCCGGCTAAAACAACGGCGAAGAATATTGTTCGCTATACTCAACAAATCAAATCAATCGGTTTAAGCTATGACTGGGAAAGAGAGATCGACACTTCCAATGAGAATTATTATCGTTTCACTCAATGGTTTTTCTTGTTTTTGTATAAACGAGGTCTTGCCTATAAAAAGAAGGCAAAAGTTAACTGGTGCCCCAAGTGCCAGACGACGATTGCCAACGAACAAGTGGTGGGGGGAAAGTGTGAGAGATGTGACACGGAAGTGATCCAGAAGGAGCTTTCCCAGTGGTTTTTCAAAATTACGGCTTATGCGGATAAGTTATTAAACGATTTAGAAAAGTTGGATTGGCCGACCAGCATTAAAGAAACGCAACGAAATTGGATTGGAAGAAGTGAGGGTGCCGAAATCGCTTTTCCGGTGAAAAAAATTACTCGCAAAGACAAAAAATATTTAGCGGAAAATATCGATAATCATCTGGAAACAGTTAATTACCTCAAAAGTTTGCCGACGGTAGGTGAAATAAAAGTTTTTACGACTCGACCGGATACGATTTTCGGAGCGACATTTTTGGTTTTAGCGCCGGACGGACGAGCAATCGAGAATTTTAAAGAGTTAGCTTTAAATAAAACAAAACTCCAAGCTTATCAATTAACGGTGGAAAAGAAGAACGAACTACAGAGAACGGAGTTGAATAAAGACAAAACAGGTGTTTCCCTGGAGGGACTATTGGCTGTGAATCCGGCGACTGATCGGCCAATGTCGCTGTGGACGGCCGACTATATAATGGGCGATTATGGTTCCGGCGCTATTATGGCGGTTCCGGCCCATGATGAACGAGATTTTGAATTTGCCTTAAAAAACGGTTTGGAGATTAAAAAAGTGGTTTCCGGTGAGGAAAAAATGTTGGCCTTTCTAAATGCTTCTTTTTTGGAAGACGCGAAAAAAACCTTAGCCGAACTAAATAAAAATTTTAAGCTTGAGCCTTTTTTTCTTTCTAAAAAAGGGTTAGTGGGAGGATCGAAAGAAAAAGAAGAGAATAAAAAACCGTACGGTTGGGTGGTGGAAATCGCTGACGAAACGGAGCTGGAGAATTATGGTAAAATTCTAAAAAAATTTTTGAAAAGAGGCTTCTGGAGTGAGGTTACGCGGAATAAATACACGGTGTTTATTTTTCGAGACGCGGTTTTAAAGAGTGATGTTGACGCTCCGAAAATTAAATCGAAGCTTGAAGAGGCGATCAAAAAATTAATTCGTCGCAAAGGTTTCGACCCGCGGACTAAAGGCTTGCTGAAAGTGCTGAAACATAAGACTTTTGTGCCAGAATTTGTTGTCTGGACCTTGCCGATTGATAAGATCAAAGAAAGGATTTGTTTTGCCGGTTATGAAGGTACAATGATTAACTCGGCCTTTCTGGAAGGAATGAGTGTGTCTCGGGCTAAAGAAAAAACAATCGATTGGCTACGACAAAAGCAGCTGGGAGATCGAAAAGTCAGTTTTAGATTGCGGGATTGGTTAATTTCACGACAGCGCTACTGGGGTGCCCCTATTCCCGTTGTCTACTGTCCGAAATGTGGGACGGTGCCGGTTCCGGAAAAAGATTTACCGGTTAAATTGCCCAGTCGAGTTGAATTTAAGCCGACAGGAGAATCTCCTCTAAAGAAGCTCGATTCTTTTTTGAAGACCAAGTGTCCGCTTTGTGGAGAAAATGCGGAACGAGAAGCTGACACGATGGACACTTTTGTCTGTTCCAGCTGGTATTATCTTCGTTTTGCCGACCCGAAAAACAATCAAGAGTTTGCCTCACAGGAAAAAATGCGTCGCTTTCTGCCGGTTGATTTGTATGTGGGTGGAGCGGAACATGCTGTTTTGCATTTGCTTTATTCTCGATTTTTTACTAAAGCTTTGAAGGACGCTGGTTTTGTTGATTTCGAGGAGCCTTTTCTAAAATTGCGAAATCAGGGAATGATTTTAGGACCGGATCATAATAAGATGTCAAAAAGTAAGGGCAATGTTATTAATCCGGACGATATTATCAATGAATGGGGAGCGGACAGCTTGAGAATGTACGAAATGTTTATGGGTCCATTGGAAGATGTAAAGCCTTGGGACACTAAAGGGATTGCCGGAGTAAGGCGATTTTTAGAAAAAGTTTGGTGGCTACGAGAAAAAGTGGTAGAGCGGGAAGAGGAGAGAAAACGATTGTCAATCGATAAAAATTATATCGAAAGTGTTAAATTGTTACATTTTTCGTTAGACAAAGTTACCAGAGATATCGAAAATCTTTGCTTTAATACAGCTATTAGTCAATTGATGATTCTAGTCAACCAATTTAAAAATAAGACAACAGGTATCCTGAAGAGTGATTTTATGCTTTTTCTAAAAGTGCTCTCCCCTTTCGCGCCTCATCTGACGGAGGAGCTCTGGGAAAGTTTAGGTGAAAAAGAAAGTATTTTTACGGAAGATTGGCCAACGGCCGATCCTAGACTAATTAAAGTGGAAGCCAAAGATGTGGTCGTCCAAGTCAACGGTAAAAAACGGGATGTGATTCGAGTATCGATCGATATATCGGAATTGGAAATTAGGAAAAAAGTGTTGGATTCTGCTTTGGTAGCTAAATATTTGGCCGGTCGTCCGATCAAGAAATTAATTTATGTGCCCGGAAAAATAGTGAATTTAGTGGTTTAAAAAATTGGAAAAACAAAAACGCGATTTTTAAGTCGCGTTTTTTAATATAGATTCGATGTGGACTCGAGGGGACTCGCCCAGTCATTCGACTGGGCGCCGGGTCGGATGACCCGGCGAACCCTAATAATATCAAATTCGGTACAACACTTGATTTTTTTGTGGACTCGAGGGGACTCGAACCCCTGACCTCCTCCATGCCATGGAGGCGCTCTACCAACTAAGCTACGAGCCCAATTTTTTTTAAGAACCTTCTTCCTGCTGAAGATTTTAAATATAGCTCTCTCTTTCTTGCTTCTTTAAAAGTTAAATATACTTCTTTATAAATTAGACGGAGATTCTTACCGAGCTTTCTTGTTGTTATCGATCCTCCAGCTTTGTGCTCCTTTATTCTCCTTTCCAAATCATTAGTCATTCCTTTGTATAATTTCCCATTTTGATTCTGTAAAATGTAGACTGTGTACATCGGGATTAGTTATCTTTCTTGGAGGCGCTCCCCGCCCGAACGTACCGTTCGGTACGGGCGGGTACCAACTAAGCTACGAGCCCAATCAAAACTGCCTTATGTATAGTATATTATTTCAAGTTTTGCAAAAATCCGTTCGGCAGAACAACTTTGCTTAACTCGGAGATCCAGCGGTCGAGAGGGTCAATTTTTGCCTGTTTTTTAATTTTTATTCGCCGGACAGTAGTTCCGTCGTAGCTTAGAGTCTCCTCATCCGGTGAAAAATGAAAATTCAGCCGCCTGATCTCTCCGTTTTTAAGAATAAAAACAGGGCTGTAGGCGGTTTTCCCGGCATAGGAAACGCGTAAGAAAAAATATTGACCGGGAAAAATGCGACGGAAAAATCCGGAGGAGCCGGAAACTGTTTCCTGACGAATATTCTTGACAAAAAGTTCCGTTTTGGGCTGATCTAAATCATTGTTTTCCGTTACGCCTCCCAAAAACCAAAAAACCGAGGAACCATGGGGCGATTCGTCTTCGCCTTTGATTTCCTCGATTTTCCACCAGTCGTGATTGTTTAAATATTGAAGAAGATTTACGACGACGAAAAGAGAAACCAAGGAATAAACAATAATTCTCCAAAGATCGTCTAAAATCTTATTCATTTTTCGTTTGATTTTTTATAGGCTTTTGTTTAATTCATTTAGTCATTTTTATTTTAGAGGGAGAGAACGCGAGAAGCAATTTTATAATTTTTGATTTGTTTGTCGGAAGAATGAGCTTCTGAATAATTTTTTATTTTCTGAAAAAAGAGCGTACCCTAAAGTACGCTCTTCGAATCGTTTGAGTGTCGCAAAATATTATTGACAGCAATTTTCCACTTCGTAAGTTTTTCGTTCCTCGAATTCTTGTTGTTTTCCCTTGTTCCACTGTTTTACCGGTCGCAAATAGCCGACCACTCTTGAATAGACTTCACAGCGCTGTCGCTCACTTTGTTCCTCGTTTTGATTTTTTTCCATAGCTTTGATTTTAATTTTTTTAGTTATTTTTAACTTTTAGATTGTTCTTTCTTCTTTTTTAATTCTAACTCAAGATCGCATTTTGGGCAAAATTCATGTTCCCCCGCTAAATAGCCGTGTTTCGGGCAAACGCTGAAAGTCGGAGTGATTGTGAAATAAGGCAGGGTGAATTTTTCCGCAATTTTGCGTACCAATCGTTTTACCGATTCCGGATCGGGTAATTTCTCTCCCAAGAAGCCGTGAAAAACTGTTCCGCCGGTATAGCGACTTTGCAGTTCATCTTGAAGTTTCAGCGCTTCAAACATATCGGCGGTAAAATTTACAGGCAAATGAGTCGAATTAGTGTAATAAGGTGCCGCATTTAATTCTTTGACTTTTTCCTCGTTACTAACAATTATTTCAGGAAAAAGTTCTTTGTCTTTTTTAGCGAAGCGGTAAGTGACGCCCTCGGCTGGAGTCGCCTCCAAATTGTAAAGTTCTCCCGTTTCCTCTTGGAATTTACGAAGTTTGTCGCGCAGAAAATCCATCACCTCCAGTGCAAATTTTTGGCCTTCCGGGCTGGCGATATCTTTGCCGATAAGGTTCAAAAGCGCTTCGTTCATGCCGATAATGCCAATCGTGTTAAAATGATTCTTCCAAAAGCTTCCGTTTCGAGCTTTGATATCTCTAAGGTAAAAACGAGAATAGGGGTAAAGATGACGGTCGGTTGATTTTTCTAGAAATTTTCTTTTAATTTCTAAACTGTTTTTGGCTAAATCAACCAGCTGAGCCAGCTTCTCCATAAACTCTTTTTTGTTTTTGGTTTGGTGTCCGATTCGAGGTAAATTTATGGTGACAACGCCGATACTTCCGGTTAACGGGTTGGCGCCGAAAAGTCCCCCGCCCCGCTTTCTCAGTTCTCGATTGTCAAGTCTGAGACGACAACACATTGAGCGAGCATCATCCGGATTCATATCGGAATTGATAAAATTGGAGAAATAAGGAATACCGTATTTAGCCGTCATTTCAAAAATCGGTCTCAAAACCGGATTTTCCCAATCGAAATCTTTAGTCAAATTGTAAGTGGGGATTGGGAAGGTGAACACTCTGCCCTTGGCATCCCCCTCAAGCATCACTTCGGCAAAAGCTCGATTAAAAATATCCATTTCTTTCTGAAAATCTTTGTATTTTTCTTTCTGAATTTGACCGCCGATGATAACATTTTCCTCCGCCAATTGGCCGGACGGATTCAAATCCAAAGTGATATTCGTGAAGGGTGTTTGAAAACCAACGCGAGTTGGCACATTCATATTGAAAACAAACTCTTGAATAGCTTGTTTGACCTGGTCGTAGTCTAGCTGGTCGTAGCGAATGAAAGGCGCCAAATAAGTGTCGAAGCTGGAAAAAGCTTGAGCGCCGGCCGATTCTCCTTGAAGAGAGTAGAAAAAATTAACTACTTGGCCTAAGGCCGTGCGTAAATGTTTAGCCGGTTTACTTTCCGATTTGCCTCCCGCACCCTGGATGCCGGAGAGTAAAAGATCTTTTAAATCCCAACCACAGCAATAAGGAGCTAAAATTCCCAAGTCGTGCAAATGAAGATCGCCTTTTTTATGCGCCAAACGAATTTCTTTCGGATAGATTTTGTTTAACCAGTAACGAGAAGTGACGGCGGCGGAGATATAATTATTAAGACCTTGAAGCGAGTAACCCATATTGGAATTTTCTTTGACGCGCCAATCGTCTTCGGAAAGATAATCATCCACCAACCCTTCCAGCTTAAAAAGATTTTTGAATTGACGCATTTCCTTGTGTTGCTCTCGATAGACAATGTAGGCGCGAGAAGTTTTTTCGAAACCGGCAGAAAAAATAACTTTTTCGATGATATTCTGGATAGTTTCAACATCTAGAATTCCATTCTCCGCCTGTTCTTCCATTTGAGAAATGACTATATTCGACAGTGCTTCCGCTATTCTGTAGCCGAATTCTTTGGTGGCTTCACCTGCTTTTAAAATAGCTTTGGTGATCTTTTCTTTTTTAAAGGGAACAACATTTCCGTCTCTTTTGCGGATTTCTTTGATTTTTGGCATAAAAAATCACTTTTAATTTTTTAGATATTTGAACTTGATAGTTTTTAAAGTTTGCTTACCTTAAATTATTTTAGCATATTTTATTTTACCAAAATAAAAATTTTAGGTAATGATAAATATAACAGGATTTTAAAATTTTCGCTCGTTCATTTTAACACTTTAATTAAATAATCAAAAAAAGATGGTGTTTGAAAAAATCTTTGCCAAATTGTTTGGTAAAAAAGAGGAAGGGGCCGAAGCGATGGTGAACGCGACAGAGTCGTCCGAAGCTTCCGCTGTTTCTTCGGGAGAAGAAATTAAAGTCAACGCTGAGATTAAATCGGTTGACAGTATGAATGTCGGGGGGCTGGAAGGCGTTGAGCCGGCCACCAAAAACTTATCCGAGGAGGATAAGAAGAAAATAGCCAGTTTTGATGAGGAGCCAAAGACTTTGGATGAAGAAGTGGCTCCTGCTCCGACGAATGCTCCGATGGCGGATTCGGTCGAAGCTCCCACTCCTCCAATGGAGACGCCGGCTGAAGCTCCTTTGACTTCAACTGACAGGAAAAATTTTGGTGAAGTTAAAACCAACGATGCCGGTGAAATTGTGACAGAAATCAAAACGGAAGAGCCGACGACTTCTCCGGAGATGGAGAAGCCAACTGCTGACACGGGCAGTGGCTCAGCAGAAGCAGAATAGTTGATTGAAAAATTCAGAAATCTATAAGGCACGCTTTCGGGCGTGCTTTATTTTGTGGGACAGAAAATTTTCCCTTTTTGATTTTAATTTCAGGAAAAATTATTTTTAGGCGACTTTTCTTTCTTCCGTCTCGAAGTTTCTTAAATAGTCTAAAAAATCGGTCGTTTTGGTTTTGACGGAGCGGACTATTTCCGTCTCTCCGTTTATAGGCTTACCGGCTTCTATTCTCTTAAAAAAAATAAAAAGAAGATTGTAGAAATTACCAACCATATCCGAATAGTCACTTTTTTCAACCATTCGAGTTTTGACTCTTGCATCGTCCAATAAAGATTTTATTTCAACCAACTCATCTTTCCAATTTTTTTCCTTTTCAAAAAGCGAGGAGAGAGTCGAATTTTCTGCGCCGATAACTTTCTTGTCAACAAAACTGACAATATCGTCGATGCGAATTTGTAGAAGATCCAGCTCAGGATTTACTTCTCTTTTCCAAGATTCTCTTTTTTGTTCGTAAGACATAGAGTGTAATTATTGGCTTAACTGGGAAATTTTTTGTTTTTCCATCTATTCAATTCTAGACTTAATTAAAATAATAACAAAAATCGGTTCCCTTCTCTTGACTTTTACTTTGTTTGAGGATACAAACTGAACAGCTTGATTTAGCACTTTACCAATTAAAAACTACAAAGGAGGTTTTTTGAATGAATCATTATCAGTTTATTGAAGATCGTGTCAGTTCTTACCACAAAGGAGTCTTTTTCTGGGAGGCTTTGTGGCCGATAATCGCCTCTTTTCCGGTGGCGGTATTGGGGTTTGGCTTAGTATGGATTTTAAATGAAATCTTCGCTCATCGAGCATTGGCTTTAATGGGAATGAATTTATTGCTTGTGTTTGGTTCTGCATGGCTAACTTTTGCCAGAATAAAAAAAGTTATTTTAGAGTCGGGGCTTTCGAAGCTGAATAGAGCTAATTTAAAAAAAGAAGATGTGGGGCCAATTTTGGCTAGTTATTTGGCTAAACATAATGCGGTAGCTCGTTCCAGCCTTACTGTAAGTATTTTGGGAATTTTCGGAGCGGTTATTTTGAGTAATTTTTATATTTTCCATTTTTATGGACCAATGTTGCTCAAGTTAATTGTGATAAGCGGCCTTATCGGTTTTGGATCTTTAATCTTTACCAATGTGATAGCGGTGAATTGGGCGGAAAAGAAATATTTGAAAGAAGAAAATATTTTCAAATATTTTGGAGAGATAGCCGCTAGTTTTCAAGACACCAGAATTAACTAAAATCAAGCTTTCAAGCGCGTACTTTTTGAGTTCGCGCTTTTTTATTTTGTTTAAGTTGTGTTACAATGATTCGACTAAACTGGAAATTATGAAGAGTAAAAAAATTTTGGCCACTTTCATTTTAGTCGGAGAGGCGATTTTCTTTAGCTGGCTTTTCAGTCGGAAGTACTCTATTTTTCCACGCGAAAGAAAATTGGCATTTAACCAGCCCAGAGAGTTATCGATAGAGATGAATGGACTTACTATGAAAGTGAAAAGCGATAAAATGACCGTAGAGGAGATATTGGCGGAAGAAAAAATAGAGGTTGAGCCAGTGGATAGATTGTATCCGGCAAAGATAACCCCTATTTTTCCCGACTCTCGAATCATAATTGAAAAACCGTCGGCGGTGGAGATTGCGGTGGACGGTAGAGTAATCAAAAACCAATCTTTTTCGTCGACAGTGCTGGACGCAATTTTAGAAAATGAAATTCATTTGAGCCATTTGGACGAAGTGAAACCGTCAAAATCGTCTAGTTTGAAGAATAACATTAAAATCGAGATTACTCGGATTAAGCACGAAGAAGTGACGGAAAAGGAGGAGATAGACTATAAAACTTTAGTCGCCAAAGACCCGAAAGTTGATTGGGGAGAGAAAAAAATAATGGAAAAAGGAGAGAAAGGAGAGCGAGAGACGATCTACAAAATAAGTTATGAGAACGGGGATCAGGTTTCCAAAATTAAGTTAAGCTCAAAAACTATCAAAGAGCCGGTGACGGAAAAAATCAGTTTGGGAACAAAAATTAATATTGGAAAATCCGATTCGGGTATCGCCAGCTGGTACGGCACCGATCCGCTCAGTTGCAGTTCGCGAGATTTTCCGGCGGGAACTTGGCTACGGGTGACAAGCCGAGACAGCGGTCGCCAAACATTCGTGCGCGTTGAAGGATACGGTCCGCAACCGCAAACGGGAAAATTAATCGATCTCAGTAAAGAATCTTTTTCCAAATTGGCACCGTTGGGGCAAGGAACGGTCAGAGTTAAAGTGGAGGAAGTTTTGAATCGAGGTTTTGTTTATACGGGGAAAGAATAGATGGCAAAAGCCTTGACTTTATCTTTATTTTAGCTTAAAAGAAGCTCAAAAGTTCTTTTCAAGGGAGGTTTCGCGATGTATAAAGTTTCGAAGATTGACGGGTGGTGTTTAATCTTTCTCGCTGCATTGACGGTGGGAATTATTTTTACTTCTATCAATGCGGAGGCTGGATACGGTGCCATTGCTTATTCGAAAGCCACTGGCAACTATGGTTATTCTCACGGTTATCGCTCCAGAGAAGAAGCTATTTGGGAAGCGGAGCGAAGGTGCGGAACTGAAGATTGTCGTTGGGTGGTTTGGTTCAAAGATTCCTGCGGAGCTCTCGCTGTAGCAGACAATGGCGGAACGGGCTACTCGCACGGTTATCGCTCAGCGGAACAAGCGCGCCAACGAGCTCTAGCAGAATGCTCCAGGCGCGGACCGAATTGTCGGATTCTTTGTTGGAGTTGCTCAGGGAACGAACGACGAGGCCGTCGTTGGTAGGAAATCAAAAACAAAAGACCCCAAGCAGTTAGTGCTCAGGGTCTTTTTTAATTTTCGACTCTTCCGTTTTGTCTTATAAATTCTCAGCGACTATTATACAAAAGTCAGTGCTTGACCTTTCTTGTTGGCGCGACCGGTTCGTCCGATTCGATGAATATAATCCTCGTAAGTCTGAGGCAGATCGTAATTGATAACATGGGTGACATCGGGAATATCCAGACCGCGGGCGGCTACATCGGTGGCAACAAGAATATTGACGCGATCAGTTTTGAAAAGATTAAGCGCCTTTTCACGACCTCTTTGGTTTTTATCTCCGTGGATAGACTCGGTTCGCAATCCTTTTTGATAAAGAGTCCGAGACAGTCGGTCCACCCCCATTTTAGTCTTACCGAAAATCAAAACTTTTTTGAATTCTTCTCGACTTAAAAGCTGACACAAAACTTCAGTTTTATCTTGATAATGATTTACTCGGACAATATCCTGATCAATATTGGAAACTTTAGTTTCAGATTTGACGGAAACGGTAATCGGATTATTCGAAGATTCTTGAATTAGGCTTTCTACACTTCTTGACATAGTGGCGGAAAAAAACAGAGATTGTCTTTGAGAAGGTAAAAAGCTCATTAGATGCTTTATCTCTTTGACGAAGCCGATGTCAAACATTCGGTCCACTTCATCCAAAACAATATTGTTGAATCTGGATAAGTCTAAAATTCTTCGCTCCATTAAATCTTTTAATCGTCCCGGTGTGCCAATAACAAAATGATGATTGCGCCTTAAGAGTGAAATCTGACGACCCATGCTGGCACCACCGAAACAGGCAACGGACCAAAGACCAAGCCCTTCGGCAAAATCAATAAATTCTTTCTCAATTTGTAAAGCTAATTCGCGTGTCGGAGTCACAATCAATACTTTTTGATCGCGAGAGCGAATTACTTTGTCGATCAAAGGAATCAAGACGGCCGCCGTTTTTCCGGTCCCCGTGTTCGCCAAACCGACTAAATCTTTGCCTGCCAAAATATGCGGAATAGCTTGATCTTGAATTGGTGTGGGATCTTTGTATCCACGGCCGACAATATTTTTTTTGAGACGAGGGTCGATGGCAAAATCAGCAAATTGATTACTCGGTCTGTAAGGAATTTCAACTCTTCCCGGTTCCGCCTTGGAAATGAATAGGGAAACATCAATTCTCTTCTGTGCCGCCGGCTTTCTTCTTCTTTGCCAAAAACCGCGTCCTGAGCCTGATCGGCCCCTAAAGCCTCCGCCATTACTGCCACCGCCGTAACGACTTTTTCCTCTCGATTGTCCGGAGGGACCTTGATTAAATCTTCTTGTCTGCATGAACATTTTTTAAAAATAATTTAAAAATTGTTCCGTTGATGAGGAATTTTTAAAATAAAAAATCCCAAAAGCCTGCGGTTTCGCGAGAAGAGTATAAAACCGGCTTAGGGGAAATAAAAAATAAAAACAAAAACCTAATTCAGTTTGATATACTTCGGACTTTATATCAAGTTAACAATTTTTCTGTCGTTTTTTTGTATAACATCAAAAAAGCCAAAAAGCAAGAAAATATTTTATTTCAGATATTTTCCGTATTTAGCCGGGTCGTAGTAACAATGAGGATTCGGATACTCATCGGGATCGAGGCAACATTCCATATCCAGATGTTTGTGCTTGGTTTTTTTGCTCTTGCTTGGCTTATCGTTTTTTTTGTCACAAACCATTCGACCGTTAACTATCTTGAAAGAGACGGGCATTGGAGCGGTGATCTTAGGTTTGGGCGCCGGTCTTTTTATGTCGATTAGCTCAAGAGTAGTCGCCACTCCAAAAAAATCGGGCAAAGATTCTGCTGTTTTTCTTTTTATGTCTTGAGATGTCGAATAATTTTCTTCAAAATGAGGAACTAAATTTAAAATATAGCTTTCACCGGTTAAGAAAAAATAGAAAGTGTTTTCCAAACACTTGTCGTCCAGTGGAACATAAATTTCTTCCGCCGAAAATTCCTCATTCTCGACCAAATGCCCCTCGATATCCAAATTACAGGAAACCGGATTTTCCGAAAAAGAAGGTTTTACGAGAGGAAACTGATTGGTATTGCGGAGCTCGTTGACTTTTGCAATGTCATAGATAAAAACATCGAAACCGGTTATCGAATCAAAATATTCTCCTTCCGGTCGAGCAAAAAAGTATTTTTTTTCCCAATTTTCCGGAGCCGGGTTACCGTTCGCATTGTTATTCCGACTGACTTTAGTGGGATTTACCGCTACGGGTGGTTTCCAATTTGGCGGATATTTAAGGGCAAATCCGTACCAACTATTGGAGTAGCTTTTCCAGTCGGCGGTATCAATCTCAGGGATTTTGAGCTCTTCTTCCGGTATGATTATTTTTTGGTCTTCTTCAACCAGGTTATTTTTCGGTTCCGGCTTTTCAATCGTTGAAGCATAGTTGGTTGTTTCTATTGAGTCTATCTCCGCTTGATTGAAATCTAAAAACTTATATACTAGCAGAAATAATAACCCCGAAGCGATAAAAATCAAAAAAAACAACAATCCTTCCAGCCAGATAATTTTGGGGCTTTTCTCTGTCTTTTGCGTTCTCGTAATTTTTTTAGACTCAGTCTTACGAACTCTGTTTTTCTCCTTCTTCTTTGGCGATAATTTTTGTCGGATTGGCTCTGAAATTTTTCTCTTCCGTTTTTTGTCTTGAAGCTTATGATTCTTTCTTTTTTTCATCTAAAAAATTAATTGCTATCGGTAGTCAATGTCTTGATTTTTGAGTAAGAGGAGTTTCTCTTGCTTTTTTCGCCGTTTTTTCTGATGCTAGCTTTGATTGAGTAATCGGTAGCTGGAAGCAAATCGGAAAAAGAGATGGTACCTTTACCCTTTGAACTCAGTTTTTTAGAACTTTTGACAATGGTTTCACTGTAGCCGAAAGCTTTTTGAGCCAGAGCGAAATTGTTGGTCCAACGAGCTTTTCCTTTGGAAAGTCTGAATTCGTCCAGATAGCCGGAAAATGGAGCGGTCTCATCTGCCAAGTCGGTATAGCCGAGAACAAAATAACCGGTTAAATTGGCCGGTCTAACCGCGCTCACCAAGGATGCGACTTTAATCCCGTCAACAAAAAGGAAATAATCGTTGCCGTTCTCGATAAAAGCAACATGATGCCAATTATTGGCGGTAATTTTTCCAGCATCGGAAGAAAGTGAAGTCGCTACGCCCGCATTTTCGATAGTCAGAGAAAGACTGCCGTCCGTTTTGACAAAACCGCGGAGATTATTGGAAGCATCCGTTGCCTGAGAAAAAATTGTTCTTTCTCCGGTTAGACTGTTGACTCTTATCCATGTATCAACTGACCAAACTCCACCGCTGAAATTCCAATCTTCATGGTCGTTTAGAGAAATATAACTATTGGTTCCATTAAAGAGGGCGCTGGCTCCTCCAAACTTTGATTGATCGGTTGAAATCGTGACGCTGTTATTGGCAATCGTCCTGCCCGCTAAAGGTTTTTTGCATTCGTTGTTCAGGGAATTCGATCCGTTGGCGCCGTTAAAATGAAGTAATAACTTCGAATAATCATCATCGCCTCCACGAAGCAAAAATGAGAGTCGAGTTTTTTTACCGCGCAATTTTTTTTGAGTAACTCCGACGGAAAAAGTCGTGGCGGCTTTGGATTTGATGGATAGAGACGGTTTAGCGTTCTTCGCTTCCGCCATTGTGCCGGTCGAAAGCAAGATGGCGATAGAGAGCCAAAAAATGCTTTTTTTCTTGTTTTTTAGCATAATTACAAATTATTTTTTATTTTAATTTTTTAAGATTTTTGAAATTATATAAATTTTTTTTTATCTCGGCAAATCCCGGCTATTTTCTGAGTTTTTTTGCTTCTTTTACTTTTTTATGTTATAAAAAACCGGATAAAATATTTATTTTAATGTTTGTTTCACGACAAACAGGCCTGCCTTGGCTTAGGCGGGTTTTTTGACTTTTTGAAAATTTATTATGGAAGATCGGAAGAGCGTCGTGTAGGGAAAGAGTGTAGATCTCGGTGGTCG
>CALFZX010000045.1 GCA_937952315.1 uncultured bacterium | reverse complement strand
CTCGCGAACTCCGTCGCGTCGTGGAAAAAGATATTGAGGAAAAAATTGCCCGCGACCTTTTAGCCGGCAAGGTTGAGAAGGGAAAGGCTTTCAAATTGCCGATGGAATATTTGAAGTAATTTTCAATTTCTAATTTCTAATTTTTAAACAATGACTAATTTATCAATGTTTAAATTTCTCAAACAATATCAACCGCGAAATCGCACTTGAAAATTAAAAAATTTAGTCATTGAAAATTGTTTAGAAATTAAAAATTGAAAATTAAAAATTTTTCTATGTTTTTAAAAAAAATTCTCCCATTTTTCTGTTTGATTTTTCTGCTTGCGCCCGCGATGGCCGGCGCCCAGCTGGAAAAAAAGAAAAAATTTAAAAATTTTCGTAAAGCCTCATTAAGCTCGCCGTTCGTCGCCGTCATTGATGCTTCCAACGGAAAACTGCTCTTTGGCAAGAATGAAAACGAAAAAAAGCCGATTGCCAGCATCACTAAGATTGTGGGCGCCTCCGTTTATCTGAATGAAAAACCAAATTTGAAAAGAAAAGTTAAGCTGGAATCGGGCGATGAAGTAGGTGGAGGTCGTTTAAAGCTCCCTATCGGCACTTCCGCCAAAGCCAAAGACTTTCTTTATTCGAGTTTGATTGGTTCCGCCAACAACAGCGCTACAGCTTTGATTCGCCTTTCCGGTCTGGGAAAAAATGAATTTACGCGCAAAATGGAGGAACTGGCCAACCAAGCGGGCGCCTCAACGGCTAATTTTGTCGATTCCAGCGGCATTTCTCCTCAAAACCAAGCTTCCGCCCGAGATTTGGCGCTAATCGGCAAAAAAGTGTTGGAGAACAAAACTATCGCTAAAATTGGTAGCAAGAAAAAATATTCCTTTAAAATTAACGGCGGCAGGGGCACCAAAAGCATCGTTCACACTTCTTCAATAGTAAGCGCAAAAAATAAATCATTTGACATTCTTTTCGCCAAAACGGGCTATCTGCCGGAGATCGGCAACAATCTCATCGTTAAACTGGAAAACAAGAAAAATCGAAAAAATGATGTTATCGTTGTGGTAATGGGCGCCAAGAGTAAAACGGCCAACGCCTCCGATGTCACCAAGTTGGGCAAGTGGGTGATGGAGAACTATAAATAGAGGGGGAACAAGAGATTAGTTGCAAGTTACAAGTTTCAAGGAACAAGAAAACAACCACTAACAATTTCCTTGTCCCTTGCCCCTTGTCCCTTGCTCCTTACTCCTTGCCCTTGCTCCTTTACGCATTCCAAGATCCAAGATCCTCCCTTCAGGGGCTTCCAAGATCCAAGATCTACGAACCATGATCGGGTGGGTCTCGACCCGCCCCTGTATGCCCCTTGTCCCTTGCCCCTTGTAACTTGTCCCTTGTAACTTGTAACTTTTGTACCCATGTCCGCGTTTAAAACCCTCAAAAAATCCATTCCGCCTGCGCTGATCAACCGATACCATTTGGCATTGGCTTTTTTGGGCAATAAAATTTACGGTTCGCCGAGTAAAAAATTGATTTTAATCGGGGTTACCGGTACCAAGGGAAAGACGACCGTCGCCTATTTGATTTGGCAAATTTTGGAAAAAAATAATCTGAGAAGCGCTCTTTCTTCGACCGTGTTTCTTTCCGCCGGCGGCGATAAGGAAAAAAATTTGACTAAAATGGGCATGCCGGGGCGGTTTTTTCTTCCTCGGCTGCTTCGACGCGCTCTTCAAAATCAGGCGCTCTACGCCGTTGTCGAAACCAGTTCGGAAGGAATTTTGCAGCACCGCCAAAAATTTCTCGACTACGACACGGTGGTTTTTAACAATCTCTCACCGGAGCACATCGAACGACACGGCGGTTTCAAGGAATACCGACAGGAAAAGGAAAAACTTTTTAAACAGTGCGCTAAAAATCACGTTCTGAATTTGGGCGATCCTTCCGTTCGTCATTTTTTGAAATATCCCGCTCGCTCCAAATGGGGCGTACTGCTGGAACAGCCGGAGAAAAACGGTAAATACCAACGCAAAATCAGCCCGACGGAAGTGAACCATTTGGTAGAAGGCAAAATGACGGAGGACGGTCTTTTCTGCCTAAAAGAATGGCTCGTAATGGGGGAATTTCAGAAAAAATTGATTTTCGAGCAGGAGCACCGGCCGGTCTTTGAAGGACGCTTCAATCTGCTGAATTTATTGCTTGCTTACGCTGCGCTGCGCTCTCTCGACCTACCGCCGGAGAAAATCAGCGAGTTTTTTCGACGTCTCAAACTACCGCCCGGTCGCATTCAGGAGATAAAATCAAAAAAAATCGATTTCCGTATTTTCCTTGACTACGCTCACGAACCGCTCAGTCTCAAATCCGTTCTGGAATACGGTCGAGAAATTTTACCGCCCAAGAAAAAACTGATTTGCCTCATCGGCGGTCAGGGTGGCGGACGTGATCGCTGGAAAAGAGGAGCAATGGGCGAACTGGCCGGCCGATTGTGCGACAAAGTGATCATTGGGCTGGAAGATCCGTACGAGGAAGATCCGGAGCAGATCAATAAGGATATTCTTGCGGGTGTTCTGAAAAATTCCGTCTTTCAACTAAACAAAAACGTTTGGACTTTCAGCGATCGCCGCAAAGCCTTGGAAAAAGCGCTTAAAATCGCGCGCCCCGGCTACGTTGTCATTTTGTGCGGCAAGGGCGGCGAGAAAAAAATGTGCGTCGGCGATCA
>CALFZX010000044.1 GCA_937952315.1 uncultured bacterium | reverse complement strand
TTTTTTGAAAAAAAAGTTTTACCTTGACACTTCTCTCATTAATTTCAATTTGAGCTTTCGCAGTTTAATACTCAATATTCCGCACCATAACCGCATTTTTTATTTTCTTCAAGTAACCAAACCGGACTTTTTGCTTCATTCTCTATTCCGATCGATCACAGATTTTATTCTTGTCTTGATCAATATAGCGAACGCAGTCCCCCGGGAATTCGCAATCGATCTCGCCAAAAGGACAAGCAACCATCGTTTGGCTTTTCGTCTCTTCGACTTTCAAATCAGCAGAGGGAGAATCGGTTTCCGAAGAAGGTCCGCTAAGATATTCCTCGATAATCTGCCGAAATTCCTCCGTTTCAATAAACTCACCTTCCGTATTCTTCAAATTATATTTTGGTCCGATATCTTTAAGCTTCATCTTTAAATCAATATCTGACGGTAGATCAAGCTTCGATTGAAACTCACTTAAAGGGACACGCGTTGTCTCAATAATATACTCCAAAGTATTGCTTCCCCTCAGATCATTAACATTAATTTTTCCATAGACATCAACGATATTGGACTCTGGTCTTGTTTGCCAAAGAGGAGTAAAAGGGAGAATAATTAGTGGCAGAATTACCAACGCTCCAATCAAGCCAAGAAATTGATTCTGAGAAATTGGACGGTTCATAATTGTGAACTTTAAACTGTTTTCCGGGCAACCGCCAACACATTTTCCGCAACTAACGCAATCGGCATCCGTAACTTTGTCCACGGTTGCAATTTTCAAGCCGGCCGGGCAATTAACATCACACCGTTTGCAATCGATACAGGTTTTAGCTTTTCTTTCTATCTTAAAAAATCCGATTTTTTTCCAAGGAGCCAAAAAGGCGCCCAGCGGACAAAAATAACGACACCACCAATTTTTAGTGAAGAAAGAAATTATCACAATAATAAACAAAAAGATATAGCCGAAAATTTTCTCATCAAACTCTTCCCCCAAATGCATCAAGGCGTTATACGGATCATAATTTCTGAAAATCAGATCATTCAAATAAAAAGAAAAATAGACAATCACCGCCAAAACAACATATTTCAAGTATCTAAAATATTTATCTACTGATTCCGGTAATTCGAAATTATTCCTGAAACCTAACTTTCTACCGACAAACCGTAGTCCTTCCTGCAAAGCCCCTAACGGGCAAAAATAACCGCAGAAAACCCGGCCCAAAAGCAAAGTAGCAATAATAAAAACTCCCATCAGCACAAAAACGCTGGAAAAAATTCTTTTCAAAAACTCCCCCTTAAAGATAAGCGTAAAAAATCCTTCTACCGCGCCAAAAGGGCAGTATGCATCTATGGGAGCAACTTTTTCTACACCCAGATATTGATGACCCAGGGCTAAGCTAAAAACCAAAAACAAAGTTCCCAATTGGATAATCCGTCTTATCGGATTGTTTCCTAGAATTTTTTTCATTTTTTAATTTAAAAATACTTCTATTTTTACGATTCGGTTGCTTGATTTATTGCAAATTGTAATCAAAAAATTAAAATCGTTCCAGAATAAATTTTTGACATCGATAATTTTTAAAGATAGATTGCCATTCAGTATGTCAATCAAAAGGAGGAGTTGACAATGAAGTTCTTTGATCGACTTTTTAGAAAGAAGATCCTTGCCGACTGCGGTCACAAAACACTGGTTAAAGATTGGGTAACCGCCTTTGGAGAAGCAGTCATAACTCGATTGCCTATAAAAAATGGAGGGACATCCTATTGTCATAAATGTATCGAAAAAATGGCTATTCGTTGTGCTTGGTGCGGTAAGGCAATTTTTATTGGTGATGCCGTTACTCTCTATACTCCCAATCGAGATTTTCAAATTCCTGACTACGCTGTTTTCTTTAGTCGGGAGCCAATTCGTTTGGTCGGCTGTCTTCGCTGGGAATGCGCCAGCTCGGGAGCTGATCGGTCCGGATTTTGGATGCCCCCGGGAGCAGTGGAACGAATGCCATCGCCGATCGAAATGGCAATGGCATCAACTGATCCGATAGTCATATTAAATGATGTATCGGATCGAAAAGAGACATTGGATTTTCTCAATAAAATTTCGAATGAAGCGAAAAACGCGCTCAATTAAAGTTATATGAAATCAAAGAAACCGTCAGGGAGCTTTTTCCTTGACGGTTATTTTTTAAAAATAAATTAGAAACTCCAAGCATAATCCTGCTG
>CALFZX010000043.1 GCA_937952315.1 uncultured bacterium | reverse complement strand
TCCTTGACGGTTATTTTTTAAAAATAAATTAGAAACTCCAAGCATAATCCTGCTGACTTTCGGAGTCATTTTTATAGGCATTGAGATAGGGAGAGTATGTTCTAACTTCAACGGTGTCCGCTGAAAAATGAAGTAAAAAAAGATAGCTACCATTAGCCACCGGACTGTAGTATTGATAATTGGTCAGAAACTGATGTACGGGAGCTCCATTGGCGTGAGTCGATTCTCGAAGACCGGAACCGTCGGTTTCCGTACCGTCATGGCCACAAATTACAAAAGCGATATTATTATTTGGATAAATTAAATCATTCCAAAGATCGTCACCGTTGTTCACATCACTTCCCAAACCATAATTGGTAGCAGCGTGATCCATCCCGGAAGCCAATAAATCACCGTCTGTATTAATATAGGCGTGAGTAATCACAATCGCTTTTTTATCGGAATGAGCTTGCAAGATTCCGTTTGCCCAGGCCACCACCGCATCTCGCGGACCAAATTCTAACGATAAGATCAAGAGCTGTTTCCCTCCTACATTTAGTATATGATAAGTATTGTCACTGTCAGTATTATATGCGCCACCGTATGTTGCCATATCGGTAAAATTGGAAAGCGGGAAATAACTGTTTAGCAAAGTATTGTCTCGAGTCATCCAAGTATAGTCATGATTACCCGGCAATGTCGAAAAGGGAAGACCGGCCGTTTTTAATCGGGCCAATTCGTTTTGGATGAAAGACCACTCGGTTAAATCTCTTTCCCAGCTAGCGACTAAATCGCCAACATGACCGATAAACCTTATATCCAAAATATTTTTATTATTAATCAACCAATCCACTTGACTAGTCAAAACACTGGGTTTCCAATTAACGGCACTTTGGGTGTCCGGAAAAACGGCCACATAAAAATCCACTTCCCAAATAGCGTAAAGAATCACATCGGCAGAGCCCAGAGTTAAATTATCCCCGTCTTGATAAGTCGTTCCGCTACCGTCAGCGGCCGTGTTCCAGCCCATAAACTTGTGCCCATCTTTTACCAAAGTTCCCTCTCCCAAGGCTATCGCTACACTGCCCGATGGATAATGATTAGAATCAGTTGGCACTGTACCGCCGGTACTTCCATTACCGTTATAAATTATGTCGTAAGTCGCCGTGGTGCTAAACCGTCGAGCGGCCCTAACTCGGTAAAATTTATCTTTGGTTCTCGGATCTAAAGCTGAACTGGTAGTACCGAAAGATCTTCTCTGTGCAGTTGAGCTGCTCTCCTCCGTAGAACTCCAGTAACCAACAGATGAAAAACCATAGGTCACACCGACTCCTTCAGCTGTTTTAGCGTCCGGTGAATGAAGATTATCATACATTAAGTTTAGTTCATTGATCGAAGGCAAAAACCAATCAGTATAACCGTTGAGAGAATAATTGTAAGCAATGGCAATAGAACTAGTGTTTCCCGGAGTAGAACTACCTATTACAGTATTGGTATTAGATAGACCGGTACCCACTGCGGTGCCAGAAGCACCCATCAGAGTGCCATAATCATCCCACCAATCTATTCCCGCGTGTTGATCGCTTGGGGCTGCTTCTAAATATTTCCAATTATTATCCGCTGATTCAGGATCGTATAATGGATTAATATAGAAAATATAGCCTCCGGCCGGGCCGACACTACCAATTGTATACTCCTGGACAGTGAAAGCGTCTGTCAAAGTGCCACTACCAGTATCCGGATTAGTCACTACCACACTCCAGACCCCAGCTTGTGCTCCGGCAATATGGCAGGCTCCGCCCGTAATAGAAGTGGAACTGGCCACTGTAAAGCCGGTGCAAGGCACATCCGATTGACCTGATTTAGTCAGTTTCACCGTTGCTCCCGAAAGAAAACCGGTTCCCGTAATAGATGTCAAATCAACCGAATCAGTATTGTAACCGGAAGTCGGATCGATAGCTGTTACGGTTACCACACTGTTCGCCTCAAAAACAGCCGAGACTGAAAGATTGGCAGAAATATTTAAATCCGTTCTCTCTTCAGTAGTTACATGATCACTCCATTCAACAAAGTGATAACCGGAATCAGCAATTGCTGTGACCGTTGTTCCGTTAGCTCCAAAATTAACGGTCTGAGAAGTTATGCCGCTGATGGTTCCGCCGGTTCCGGCGGTATATATCAAGGTGTAAGTGTTAATAGCAAAATTGGCGGTTACCGTAATATCTTCGGAAACATCAACATCGGTTCTTGAGGCGGTAAGCACTCCGTCCGACCAGGAAGTAAAGTGCCTGCCCGTATCCGGAACAGCCGTCACTTGGGAACCGTCTTCTCCGGCGTTAACTGTTTGCGGAGAAGTGCCGGTAATAGTTCCACCTTCACCGGCGGTGTAAGTGAGAGTGTAGGTTGAAGGAGCATCCGCTTCGAAGCTGGCCGTCACCGAGATATTCCCCGTTACATTCGTGTCTGTTCTTGAGGCGGTAAGCACTCCGTCCGACCAGGAAGTAAAGTGATAGCCTGAGTCGGGAACGGCCGTAACTTGGGAACCGTCTGAACCGTGATTAACTGTTTGCGGAGAAATGCCGGTGATAGTTCCGTTCGATCCGGCGGTGTAAGTGAGAGTGTAGGAGTTAATAGTCCACTGAGCGTAAACGGTAATGTTGGCAGTAACGGCAGTGGTAGCGTCAAAAGAGGTACCCTCGCCATTTGAGGCGGTATTCCAACCGTTGAAAGAATAATTTGTTCTAGTGGGAGCGGTAGGAAGAGTGCCCACATTACCATTGTAAGTAGCGGTTTTGGTTGTAGGATTAGCCTCAGTGTCCCCTTCGTTTTTGTTGAAAGTGACTGTATAGGTATTGATAGTCCATTTAGCGTAGAGGGTGATATTAGAAGCGCCGATGGTAAAGCTGGCGGTGTCAGCGTAAGCTACTTCACCCTCAGCGGTAGTAGCCCAACCGGCAAAAGTGTATCCCGTTTTAGTGTAGCCGTTAGCGGTCAGAGCGGTTGGGGTATTGTAAGTTAAGGTTTGAGTAGCAGTTGATCCACCGTCGCTGGTGTTACCGTCAAAAGTTACGGTATAGGTGTTGGCGGCGAAACTGGCCGTGACTGTAATATTTCCAGCTACATCTTCATCTGTTCTGGGATTTTCAGTGGAAGCATCCGACCAACTGACAAAATGATAGCCCGTATCCGGAACAGCCGTCACTTGGAAACCGTCTTCTCCGGCGTTAACTGTCTGCGGAGAAGTACCGGTGATTGATCCGCCTTCACCGGCGGTGTAAGTGAGAGTGTAGGTGGTAATGCCCGAATCGGACTCAAAAACAGCGCTAACTGAAATATTTCCAGTAACATTACTGTCCGTTCGGCTGGCGTTCGTGTTGTTGTCCGACCACCTGACAAATCGATAACCGGCATCCGGCACGGCCGTCACCTGTGAACCATTTTCACCGTGATTAACTGTTTGCGAGGTGCTACCTGAAATTGAGCCGTGAGCACCGGCAGTATAACTTAAAGTATATGTATTAGCAACAAAATTAGCCGTCACCGAAACATCACCTGTCACTCTACTGTCTGTTCGAATAGCTGCAGAAACTCCGTCTGACCAACCGATAAAACGATAACCCGAAGCAGGCACGGCCGTCACCGTCGCTCCGTTTGAACCATAATTGACCGTTTGGTTGACAAAACCGGAGATGGTTCCTCCCGCACCGGCGGTATAATTTAAAGCATAACTGTTCACAAAAAAATTAGCCGTTAAAGTCATGCTTGTCAAAACATTGATTTCCGACCGACTCGCACTAGTTAATCCATCGTTCCAGCCAACAAAATGGAATCCTGCATCGGGGACAGCCGTCACCGTTGTGCTATTAGTTCCCTCTTTGACTCTCTGGTTAGGCTCTCCTGAAATATATCCATGACCGGAAGATTGATAAATAACATCATAAGAATCATCCTCCGGATTTAAGCCTTGACATTTGTCCTTGTAATAACGAAAATCTTTATAGCCTCGATAAGATTCATAAACTTTAAAGGTCTTTTGAATGCTTTTACTGAGTTTTTTGAAATCTTTTTTCTTGTACTTTTTATACTTCTCATAAGTCGAACGATATTCCGCGTAAAGCGCAAGATTTTTGCTCTTTATTTCTTTTATCCTAGAATAATACTTTTTATCTTTTTTGTTGCTATATTCTTTCTTATATTTTTTATATAATTTGCAATCCAAACTAGCGGCGGAGACAGAACCGATATTTGAAAAAATAAGGCTGAATAAAATAAAAAATAGCAAACTAAAACCTATTATTCTTTTTATATTCATGAGAAATATTTTTTTTATTTTGGCGAATAAAATCAAATTTATTTTAAGCTTTTTTTTTATTTTACCAAAAATAAAATTGCATCAATTTTTTAACAATATTATTCATTTTTAATATCAAAATAAATCACAGGGCTTAATTCAAAAATGAATCAAGCCCATTTTATTGCCCCTCTTTCGTCATACCTCTAAAAAATTCTGCTATCTAGCCCGATCAAAAAGAATTTTTATCGCCCATTGGTGGAAAAATGCCACCATTCGGAGGGCAGGTTTTTCAGCCCACCGCCTCGTTCCATAATATCCTTTAAAATAGCTCTATTTTGACTGTTCATGGAAAGTCTTTCTCCTCTTGAATTAGTAAGATAAACATCGGCCGCTTGTCCAAATTCATGATTGGATGTTCCCGGTCGGGCTACTGGTGCGCCACTTTGATTATTCCAAAGCCAAGACTGTTCAGCATTGGTTCGAAAACCACTGGTCAGGCCTATGCCATAGCCATTTTCCTTCGCATATTCACTGGCATTTTTCAATTTAGCGGCCATTTCCGGCGTAAAATAATCGGTTGCGCTTTTATTTTTTGAGGTGAATGTTCCGTCCTCCGCCTTAACCATTCCCTTCGATTGCGCCTCAAGCTCCTTAGAGTTTTGCGGTCGATAATTGGGATCACCGGCAGTTCTGGTTCGAAGCACTTCTTCATCTTCAGTTAAAGCACTATCTTCCGTTTTACTCGGGTCTTTCTCTCCCTCCTTCTTGTCTTTTTCCTTTTTGTCCACCGATTTGTCTTTTCCATCCTTGCCCTGGACTTTGGTTCCCTCCGGCGCCTGTACTGCCTCCTTATCATCCTTTAGTTTTTCTTTTTCTTCATCGGTCAATTCTTTTTTACCCTTCTCCTTTCTTTTTTTATCAACATTCTCCATTATCTTATCCTTGGGCGGAACTTTCACGTGAAAATCCTTGCCTAAAACTCCTAATTTACTTTCCCAATTTTTATCCAACTCAATCTTGCCAGTTTCTTCATTATAAGAAAAGGCTTCTTGCATTGCCTTGTCGCTCATCACAAAAGGATCAGAGGGGGAACCATTGCCGCCGACAAAAGCTTCTTTTAATGTCATTGGCGGAGTCAAAGTTTGAGGAGACGATGGACCGCTCTGGGGACTCGAGCCAGTGTCGGTACTAGATCCGGTATTAGTACCGCCACCATTATTCGAACCGCCTCCGCCACCACTGGGCGAACCGCCTCCGCCGGAAGAACCGCCACTGGGAGAACTACCGCCACCTTGAGAATTTCCGCCCTGATTCCCCCCACCAGAAACGGGGGAGTCGTTCTGCGTCGCATTTTGAGAACATATTTGATTGTACTCAGATTTGAGCAAACAAGTGTATTCTTCTCTTTTTCCGTCGACACATTTCTCCTGACCGGAAGGTTGATAAGTCACAAAAAATTGGCCTTCACAGCGACTTTGGGGACAACTAACTTTTTTCAAAGTCATTTGAGCACAGGCGCAACCGGCGTCTTGACTGTTTTTATCGGTATTTATTTTTTCTCCCTCTTTCGTGTTCGAACATCGATCGTAGATATCATCAACTCCATCGCCGTCCACATCTTGACCGGGTGACATATCGGCGTTTTCCCTTTTAATAGGTACGCACTGACCGCCCTGCAAACACTGGCCCGCTGGGCATTGACAGCCGGAAACTTCATTTTCCGTCCCAGAACAAGCCAAATTATCGTGCCCGCAAGTCGCTCTGCGCGCCAAACATTCGTTCTGGAAAACCATATTCTCTCCGCCGCTACCGAAGCACGCGTCCGCATCAAAACCGACTTCCTCCTCCTGATTTTTGCCATTATAGACATAGACTTTCTTACCTTGCGTCTGTTCATCCTTAAGCTGGCCGACCGCTTTTTTGATTGCTTCGATGTTGCCGGAACGATCACCTTCGCTCACTTCTCCCAGAAACTGCGGACCGTTGTTGTTCTCGATCACAGTCAAGCCGTCAATCTCTCTTCGAATCACTATTTTCTCCTCCGTTCCGTTGTCAGCATTACGATCACCGCTGTCCGCCGGGAAAAAGCCCCCTCTAACATCAACGTATTTGTCTATTTCTTCTTGACTTAAAGAATTTTTATTGGCAATAAAAACTAAACTTTGACCCGTTTTTAATTGTAAAGCGTCGGCATAAATATTTTCTGCGTCCAAAGCTTGAGGCTCCAGTTCAAGCACTTTTTTCGCATCATCCACCGAATCAAAAACACTGCCGGAGCGGGCAAACTGCATTCCCCGCGTTCCGATTTCCGTAGGCCCCGTCTGGTTCGAAGGACCGGATCCGCTTTGAGTTTGATCGCCGATCGAACAATCCAGCTGAAACCAATTGTTTCGATTGGTTGCTCCAGTCACCGCATAGAGTGAATTAATCACCAGAAAAGCCAACAGGGAGGCGGCAAAACCCAACAAAGCAAACTTCAAAAATCTTTTCGCCTTGTGCCTCAGAATCTCACCTCCGAAATGCAAAATATAGATCAGACCGGTTACCGTCAAGGCGAGAACCGCCACGGCCGCCGAAATTTCCAAGAGAAAATTAAAAACGTTTTGCACCGTCGCTAAGACTGAGCAAACCGAGCAGTCCATTCCACCGCAAGCCACTAAATTCTCTGACATTTTTTAATTTCTACTTAGAAAAAAAACTACATACTAAGATACTTCATCACCTCATAGACCAAAAATGCCGGCCAGACAAACGCTTTCAACAGACCGACAAAACCGGCGCCAAAACCGGTCGCGTGAGAAATAAAATAAACGCCGGCGCCGATCACCCCCAGACCGTAAACCGCCTCACCGCCATGTTCATGCATTTTACATTGTTTCATTTTTGTATTTTTAAAATCTATAAAATTAATCAATAAATCGGTCTTTCAATTCGGAACAATATTGATCAAAATAACTCGGATCAGTGTTAATATAGTCAGTAATTCCGCTTTCAGTAAAGTTTTTTGTTCCAGCCTCGTCATGATTTATATTTATACACTTTTCCGGGATCAAAAAATAATCAAAAGTATCGTCGTCTTCATCCCAGGTAGCGTCCATATACAAAGTTTGGCCATCGATCTGAATACGATTCCAAGAGTGGCCTCCCTGCCGTTGGCCATTATAGGCCTCGCCGGAAATAACATAACTCCTGATTCCCAAAGTATCGAGCATATCTTCAAGTAATTCCGCATATTCAGTGCAAACTCCTTTTTTAGTTGAGTAAGTTTCATAAGGTGTATTTTTGCCTCTTCTTGTTTTACCATTGAGCTTGTCGTAATCGTAATCTATATTAGCCGTTATCCAACGATACACTTTCTCAACCTTAGTTCGTTGACTATCCTCTTCCAACACCAGGCTCTTTGTGAAATTCGCCAGCTTAGTTTCTTTAGACGTTTTTTTCGTCTTTTTTTTCTTGGTCTTTTTTTTGGTCTTTTTCTTTTTCTTAGTTTTCTTTTTTTTGGTCTTTTTCTTCGCCTCCGCTTGATTCAAAGAAAAACCGACTCCGCTTTCCGATAAAAGCCAAGACTGACCGACTGGAGCTAACAGCCCAAAAATAAAAGAAAACACCACCAGAACACCAATGAAAATTTTCCGCATAAAAAAATCAATTAGTTTTTACTATTCTACATCAATAAAAACAAAAAAGACAGTCCGCATTCAGACTGTCTTTACGACACAATGAAAATCATTTTCTAGACTCTATTTTCCCTAAGCCGGGAATCCTAACTTTTTTTTGGCCTCTTCTATCTTGGCTTGAACAAGCTTTATTTTCATTCCCAAGCTGGGGATGTCGACTGTTTCGCCTCTAAAAAGAGCTTCTTGGATTTTCCAGTAAGCCAGTCCGAAACAGGCGGGTCGTATATTCGACTCCTCTTCGGTTTTCTCAGTTTTTTCCGATTTTTTCTCATCGGGAGGATCCTCTTGAGTCTCCCCCAAAAAATCGTCCACCGAATCAAAATCGTCCCAACGGCC
>CALFZX010000042.1 GCA_937952315.1 uncultured bacterium | reverse complement strand
TTAACTGGAAAAATATTTTAAAATCTCTAAACAACAATTGGATTCCAAAGATATTGCCATATCCCGGTCAAATGTTTTCAATTTTAGAAAACCAAGATTTTTTAATAATCAACAAACCGGCTCCACTATCCGTTCATCCGACCTATCCTTTAAATAAAAATAGCTCGAGAGAGGTGACCCTGGTCGATCAATTTGCATTTTATCAACTAAAAGAGAACGCCGGATTTAATTTGTTTAATCCGCGAACGGGAATAGTTCACAGACTGGACAAAAAAACGACCGGCACCATGCTTCTCGCCAAAAATGATCAATCTCAAAAATATCTTAAATCTCTTTTCAAAAAAAGATTGGTAAAAAAACACTATCTGGCCCTGGTTGAAGGCAAACCGAAAGAAAAATTTTTCAAATTGGAGGGATGGATCGGAAAAAAAAGAGAAAATCCCCTAAAAATGGATTTTTTAACGCTAAAGGAAAAATTTCCGGAAGAAAAAATCATAAACCCCAAAACAAGCATAACCAAATTCAAGCTTATTTTTTCTGGTCGAGTGGACGAATTTCCAATTGTCGGACCCTATTCAGATTTTTTACTGTCTTGGTTTAATAATTTTCCTCAGTTATTCGACAACGATAAAGAGTATTCTCTCCTTAAAATAAAATTGCTAACCGGCAGAACTCACCAAATAAGAGCAAGCTTGGCCCATCTGGGTCTTCCTATCGTCGGCGACTCTCTTTACGGAAAGAAAATATTAAGCAATGATGTTTGTAAAGTCCAGGCTCTTCATTCCTACAAAATAAGTTTTCCGGACCGAGATGGAAAAGAGATAAAAGTAGCCTGCTGCAGACCTATATTTTTATGAATTTGGTTTTTATATTATTTTATGTTAAAAGTTATTTTAGATAATTAATCTTTTTTAAATCATCTTTTTCATGGAAGGACAAAAAAAACGATCCTTTTTCCAAAAACTGATGGGGGTTGACAGAGAAAGTCAAAATATGAATGAGAGTTTCAATTACTATCCGGAGAATGAGGAAAACTACGCCCAAGACAATATGATGAATGTGCCTATCGATCAAGGAGTCGGTGACAACAGTTCGATAACTTATCAACCCAATATTCAAGATCAAACCCAAAGGATTACTCCGATTCAAAGTTCACCCCAACCACCCGCCCAAGAAGAGGAAGGGAATTGGGTTGCCGATCAGGAGGGTCAACTGACCATTGATGTTTATCAAACCGATTCCGATATAGTTATAAAATCGACAATCGCCGGTGTTAAACCTGAAGATTTGGATATTCAAATAAATAATGACATGGTAACGATTCGAGGCGAAAGAAGAAAGGAGGACGAGATCAGGGAAGAAGATTATTACTATCAAGAATGTTACTGGGGGGCGTTTTCTCGTTCAATTATTTTACCGGTCGATGTTGAAGCCAATAAGGCCGAAGCTTTGATGAAGAATGGCATTTTAACAATAAAATTGCCCAAAGCCGAAACGGCGCGAGCTAGAAAGATTCAAGTCAGAGGTTATTAAAAAAATTTATAAAAAATCGTGTCACTAGAAGAAAGAATCGAAAAAAAGGTTCCATTGGCAAAATTAACCAGTTTTAAGATCGGTGGACCAGCCGATCTTTTTTTTCAAGTCGAAAATGAAAAAGACTTGATTGAAATTTTCGAATATATTAAAAAAAATAAACTTAAATACTTCATCCTCGGAGGAGGAAGCAATATTATTTTTAGCGATGAAGGTTTTCGTGGAATAGTGATAAAAATCGCTAATTCTAAAATTGATTTTAAGGAGAACCGATTGACAATCGGGGCGGGTAAAAAGATAAATGAAGTTATCGGGAAATTAAAAGAAAAATCTCTGTCGGGACTGGAATGGGCTTATGGAATACCGGCAACCGTTGGTGGTCTGATTGTTAACAACGGTGGGGCTTTTGGACATGAAATCGGAAACAATGTCAGAAAAATAAAAGCCTATACTATAAAAAATAATAAGATAATTCATCTTAAAAACAAAGAATGTAATTTTAGTTATCGAGACAGCTTATTTAAAAAAAACAAGGATTTGGTGGTTTGGGAAATCGATTTCGATTTGGAAAAAAAAGATGAAAAAGAAATAGAAAAATTAATGAATCAAAATATAAAATACCGAAAAGAAAAACAACCCATCGAATATCCGTCAGCCGGTAGCTTTTTTAAAAATATAAAATTAAATAATCTTGAGGGGGAAGAAAGAAAAAGGATTATTGAAATTGTTCAACGAAATTTAAGCAAAGCTGATTTTGATTTCATAAATTCAATCGACGCAATACCGATAGGATTATTGATTGACAAATTGGGATTAAAAGGAAAAAAAATTGGAGGGGCCGAGGTTTCAACCAAACACGGAAATTTCTTAATCAATACAGGCAAAGCTAAGGCGGAAGATGTTATTATATTAGCAAGTATCATTAAACAGAAGATAAGACAAAAATTAGGCATTCAGCTTTACGAAGAAATTGAATATATCGGTTTTTAACTATTAAATTAAAAAAAATGGATCCCAATGACTACTGGAGTCTTCAGGAAAATAGAGACAGTTTTGTTCTCATTTTAACTGCGATAAGTCTCTGGAGCTTACCGTGGAAAGCTCTCGCTCTTTGGAAATCAGCTAAGGAAAATCATAAAATATGGTTCATTATTTTTATGATTGTCAACACGCTGGCGATTCTTGAAATAGTTTATTTATTTATTCTGCCCAGATTCAAAAAAAATAAGAATAATTAAATTAAAATTTGATGATTTTAAGAAATAAAATTTTATTATTTCTATTTTTTATTTCATTTTTATTAGTCTTTTTTTATTTAAAATTTTTTCAAAAAATCAATACTAATGATATAAAATCGATAAAAACTTACACCGAAGAAAAAATAAAAAAAGAAGAATATACTTCCAAAGAAGATTTTATCCAAGAAAATAAAAATGAAAATACCTTAAAAAATATAGAAAAAGAAGAAACCGAAACTGAAGATAAAAAAGAAAATCAAAAAAACATTGATTATATAAAAATAAAAACTCCCTTCATTTCTCAAGCTCCGAAGGGAAAATGGGATCCCCTTCACGAAGAAGCGTGTGAGGAAGCATCCCTCTTAATAATAAAATATCACTCCGAAAAAAGAGAATTGATTTTATCAGATGAGGCTGAAAAAGATATTCAAGCAATATCAAATTATGTTAAAGAAAATTTCTCGGATAAACACGATCTCAATATAGCCGAGGTCCAGAAACTGGCCGAAGAATATCTGGGAATTAAAAACAGCAAAATAATCAAGGATCCAAAAATAGATGAGATTGAGAAAGAATTAAGTTTCGGAAATCTTATTGTCGCCCCAATGGCCGGGAGAAAACTCAACAATCCATTTTTTAAAAATCCGGGGCCACCTTATCATATGTTAGTGATTAGCGGTTTTGACAGAAAAAAGAAAGAATTTATTACTCAAGATCCGGGAACAAAGAGAGGGAAAGATTTTATTTACAAATACGAAATCATAATGGATTCAATTCATGATTTTCTGGGAATAAAAGAAAATATTCTTTCAGGTGAAAAAATTATATTGGTCTTTCAGAATTAACTAAAGATAATTTACTATTATTAATAGAGGTGTTGATTTCTGGGAAAAATTGAAATCACCTTTTTGAGACTGGGCGTAACACCAAGAGAGCCTGTATATTTATTTGTGGAAATCCTGAGGAAGTCTGATGATAATTTAGCTATATTTAATCGAACTTTTTTCTTTGACCTTTTACAGTGCTGTTTTTCGTCGCAACCTTTTAAACCGATAACGAGTTATTTTTAAACTGTTTTTCCCTAACTAATTTTTATTTTTTCCCCATTTTCCACAATTTTTCCAAAAGTCTCAAAGCCGGAAGCTAATCGGTGACCACCCCCACCGAAAAATCGACTGATAATGTTAACATCGATAAAATTGTCGGCGCTACTTCTAAGACTGGCTTTTATTCTTCCATCCTCTTGCTCGATCAATAGAAGTGAAAATTTGGTCTCTTGACACATATTTAATAGATTAACCAAACCGCCTATTTCCTCTCTGGGTATGTTAAGTTTTTTCATCTCCTCATTTTTTATGTGAGAGTAAATAAAGCCAAGTCGAGTGTTTATTTTGGCTTCGGAAATTTTTTTTCCGATAAGTTTTAGAGTTGAAACTTTTTTTCCTTTAAATCCGGAATTGACTATATTTTTGAAAATTACGCCTTGGCTTAACAGATCTCTTACTTTCAAAATAAGTTTTGCTTTTGTGTTGGAATGAAAAAAGGCGCCACTATCCGTATAAATTCCCAACAGGAGAAAAAAAGCGATTTCACTGTTTATTTTTTCGTTGAGCGCCTTAACCATATCCAAAATAATTTCGCAGGTAGCTGTCGCTTTAGAGTTGATAAAATAAAAAGTATTCGGCAAAGAAAGATCTCGACCTTTTTTTATGTGATGATCGATTATTATAATTTTTGAATTAGCCGATCTGTCTTTTAGATTTTCAATTCCGGTTCTGGTTAAATTATTTGTATCGAGAATTATAAGTAGGTCAAAATCTTTAATCTTTATATCTTCTTTGGAGATGGGCATTTCATCTTCTTTGAATTTGTAGTTTACATTAATTTTTCCGGAAAAAAAAACGGAACAATTCTTTTTCCAATTATTTTCAATAATTTTTTTTAAAGCTAAAGATGAGCCGACGGCATCACCGTCGGGATCTTGATGAACGAGAATTAAAATCTTTCGCGCATTTAAAATTTGTTCTTTGAAAAAGAGAAAGGTAGAATTAGCCATATCGTAATTTTATATTGAAGAATCAATATATTTTTAAAAAAAGAAAAAAGCAAGAATTAGTATGAACCGAGGAAAATTATTTGAGTCAATCGGAGTTATCGTGGGAACGGTCATTGGCTTGGGAATTTTTTCTATTCCCTACGCCGGTCGTTTGGGCGGTCTTTGGCCGGGAACGATTTTAATTGTAATCGTTGCCGTGACAATGGTTTTCATTAGTCTTCTTTTTGCCGAAATTATTGTTTTTTCTAAAAAAGAAGATCGAGGTTTAGTTTTTTATGCGGAAAATTATTTGAGTCGTTGGGCAGGTATAACGGTTTCCTGCTCAATTTTTATCGGATATATTGGATCTTTGGTGGCCTATATTTTAGCCATAACGGTATTTGTCGGTAGTCTTCTTGGTTTGGGTAAGGATTATTTTTGGCCGATCATTCTTTTTTTTACCGCCATCAATTCACTGATTCTCGTTAGGGGTTTTCGAAGTTTGGGGAGGCTTGAATTCTTTTTTTCAATTTCGATGATTGTAGCCTTCGTAGCGATTTTTTTTGCCGGTATTCCTTCATGGCAACCGATTAAAGATGATTGGAGCTACTTTCTCTTACCTTATGGGGTTATTTGGTTCGCGCTTACCGGCGAATCGGCCATTCCGATTGTGGCCGGTATTTTGGGAAAGGAAAAAAATAAAATCGCGCCCGTTATTATCAGTGCCTATACGATAATCGTTATTTTAACGCTGATATTTTTTGTTGGTGCGATAAAAGTCGGTGACGGATTTCTACAGCCGGATCCTTTCTTGACAATGAGCTTGAAAATGGGCGATTGGGTTAAATATCTCGGTTCAACTTTGAGTATTGTGGCGGTGGCGACCTCTTTTTGGGTTTCGGCCACCTTTTTAAAGAAAATCCTAGAAGAAGATATCTCCATTTCCAAAATAGCCAGTTGGGCTTTGGTCATTTTTTTACCGCTGGTTTTGATTATTTTTGGGGTGCATAATTTTATTAAGCTTATCGGTCTAATCGGAGTTTTTATGGGGACCGTCGATTCACTGATTATAATTGCTGTTTATAATAAAATTTTTCGCAGAAAAAACACCAGATCAAAAGTGTTACCTTTTAAAGTACCAAATTTTATCTTGGGAATCTTAAGTCTGCTTTTAATTATGGCCGCTCTTTCTTCGTTGTTGATTTTTGATTAACTATTTTTTTAAAAAAATGCACAAATTATCTTTTCTCAAATTTAAAAAAGGCCTTAAAAACAAAAAAGTTTTTGTCTGGGGCTTGGGTTTGAATGGCGGTGGGGAAGAGGCGGTGAAGTTTTTTTGTCGAAACGGTTCAAAGGTTTTTGTTGTTGATTCAAAGTCCGAAGAAGAATTAAGGGAGACGGTCGATAGACTAAAAAAATTTAAAGTCGAATATTTATTCGGGCCTCACGATGAAAAAATTTTTCAAGAAGCCGATCTGGTGATTAAAAATCCCGCTATTGCCTGGGAATTGCCCTTGGTGAAGAAAATAGCTCGAAAGGTTGAGATTGAAACTGATGTGACTCTCTTTTTTAAATTTTTCAAGGGTAAAATTTTTGGAGTAACCGGTAGCAAAGGAAAGACCACCACGACGATCTTATTGGCGAATGCTTTAAAGGCGACCGGCAAAAAGATTGTTCTTGGGGGTAATCTTCGAGTATCGCTTTTTTCTTTTATTAAAGAAAAATTTTTGGAGGATAAAAAAATTATTGCCGTCTTGGAATTATCCTCTTTTCAGTTAGAGGACCTAGCCTTAGTTAGAAGAAGTCCGAATGTTGCTATTATAACAAATATATTAAGAGATCACCTGAATCGATATGGAACTTACGAAAAATACATTTCAGCCAAACAGAATATCTGTCATTTCCAAAGCAGGGAAGATGTAAAAATTTTAAATGCCGGTGATAAAAAATTAAATTATTTCGAAAAATGCGGGAAGGGGAGAGCCGTCTATTTTAACGGTAGCGGTAGAAATCTTAATCTAAAAACAGGATTTTTCAATGTTGATGAAGAGTTATTTTCGGTCGAAAAAGGAAAAATTCGAAGAATTTTAAAAATTAGCAATCCGATTTTAAAGACCGAAGTGAATTTAAAAAACGCATGCGCAGTGGCGGCGGGGCTAAATTTTTTTTCCAAGCTTAGCAATTGTCAGCTAGAAAATATTTTTAACAAATTCAAGGGGGTGCCTTATAGAATGGAGCTGGTTAGAAAATATAAAGGTATTAATTTCGTCAACGATACGGCGGCAACCATACCGGACGCATCCATTTCGGCCGTCAAAAGCGTAGAAGGCAACCAAATATTAATTGCCGGTGGGGCGGATAAAAATTTAAAATTTAACCAATGGGCCGGTTTGGTTTCGAAAAAAGTTAAATTTTTAGTTTTGTTCAAGGGGACGGCGTCAGCAAAGATAAAAAAAGCTTTAGGCAAACAGAAGAAAAAAATTTCATTCCAAGAAGTTTCAAATATGGACAAGGCGGTAAAATTGGCTTACAAAAAAGCAGTCAAGGGTGATACGATTTTGCTTTCACCCGGTTGTGCCAGTTTTGGCATTTTTAAAAATGAGTTTGACAGAGGCGATCAATTTAACCAAGCGGTAAAAAACTTGCGTTAATTCTAGCGCCCCGGTGGCGGAACTGGTAGACGCGCACGACTCAAAATCGTGTTCTTTCCAAAGAATGAGAGTTCGATTCTCTCCCGGGGCACCAAAAAATCTGTCAATTTGCTTGACATAAACGAGAAATTATACTATGTTCGAGCGTTATCCAAAAGCTTGGAAACATTCGCTATGGAAAAATCATAGTGAATAGCTCATTAAAAAGGAGAAGAGTATGGAATCTATGTTTGATCAAATTAAACCTTTTATCGGGTATGGTTTTTTTGGGTTATTTATCCTTACGGTATTTGTTAAGACCTTCTTCACGGTCCAACAGTAGGAAGCAGCCGTAATTGAACGATTTGGCAAATTTATACGAGTAGCTCAACCGGGCCTCAACATTAAAGTGCCATTCGTTGATAAAGTTGTGACCCGTTTTAATCTCCGTATTCATCAGTTGGAAGTAAAAGTAGAAACCAAAACGGAGGACAATGTATTTATTCATGTACTTGTATCTGTGCAATACTTTGTCCAAGCAGAAAAGGTTTACGAAGCTTTCTATAGGCTTCGGGATTCTTCGAAGCAGATTACATCGTTCGTTTTTGATGTTGTCCGTGCTCGAGTTCCTAAAATTAAGCTTGACGATGTGTTCGAGAAGAAAGATGAAATTGCCGATGCGGTGAAAAACGAACTTGAAGAAGTCATGGACGACTTCGGCTACAATATTCTTAAGGCGTTGGTTACAGATATAGATCCTGACCCAAAAGTTAAGGAGTCGATGAATGAAATTAACGCAGCACAGAGATTGCGTATGGCGGCGACTGAAAAAGGTGAAGCTGACAGGATTATTAAAGTCAAGGCAGCTGAAGCGGAAGCTCAAAGTAAGGCGCTTCAAGGCAAAGGAATCGCCGATCAGCGCAGAGCTATTGTAGATGGGCTTCGTGAGTCTGTCACTGAGTTTGAGAAGGCGGTGCCCGGCGCTACAGCGCAAGATGTGATGCAACTCGTCTTGATGACTCAGTATTTCGATACTCTTAAGGAGATTGGTGCCACCTCACAGACCAATACTATTTTAATTCCGCATTCGCCAGGAAATTTAGGCGATCTTGCTGCACAAATGCGGAATGCTATGATTACTGCTGGTCAAGTGACGACAACAAATAATTAAGCTCATTTTTTGCAAGAGGAGATATTTATATATCTCCTCTTTTTCATTTTGAAAAAAAGAATTTTTGCTCCCCAAAAATTTAAATGGTATCCTTTTCCCAAGAACATTTTAAAAAATAACATAAAAACAATGTCTTTTGAAAAACCGCCAGCCCCAACAACTGTAAAGGAAAACGCCTCAAAAGGACCAACGAAAGAAGAAAGTCCAATCAAAGTTGAGGGTGGTGATTCTGAAAAAAGCTTTATCGATCCATCAAGATTTTTAAGCGTAGAAAATCAAAAGATTTTTAGTGATATGTCAGAAAAGGGCAAGGCTTTTTTTGGCCGAGTCTATGAAGGACTATATAAAACACCGGGAATAAACAAGATGGTGGGGAAAATGGAAATCGCTTATAATCAATTTTGGATCAAAAGGAATGAAACAAAAGCAGTCGATCTTAAGAAAAAACTTGATTCTTTAGACTCAACAAGTAAAAGCCTGGACCAATCGAAAAAAGAAATTGAGGCAATTATTATTGATTTCAAACAAAAAAACATTCCGGGCTCTGAAGCTCTGGAGCTAAAAATTAAAGATATAGATAAAGAAAAGAACAACCTTCTTTATAAAAAAAATAAAGTTCAAAGCAAGCTGGAAAAAAAAGAGAATGTGTCCAAAATATATACTAACAGAAGAGACGCTATTGCTGACAAATTAATAGAAAAATATCAAGAGAAAATTGACCCCATAGAGAGGGAGCTCAAAAGCCTTAAGAGCAGTAAAGACAAAATTGATTTAACTATCGCTGTGTCGGAAATGAAATATAAAGAGCAGGAAGAAAGATTAAATAAATTAGAAAAAAGCAGGATGGATGTAGAGAACTCTTTAAGGGGGTTGGGTATGCCCGAAAGACAAATCAGAAATTTCAAAGCTGTTAAAGATATAGAAAAGTCTATAAGTGAAATTAGGAGGAACATTGGTGTTAATCGTAATGAGATTTTTAATAAAAAAAGGAAGATAGAAGAAAAAATTTCAAAAGCCGATGCTAAAGGGAATAAAGTTAAAGATCAAAAAGAAGCTTTTATCAAAATTAAAGAAGGTCGACCAATAAAAATTAATATTCCCAAAAGGGAGGAAAAGAATAACTTTCAAGAAAGAGAGGAGATCGACGCTCATATAAGAAATAAAAATGATATAGCTGATTATTATGCTACTGGCACTCCGGAATCACAGCCAGAAACGAGTGAGAAGAAAGAGAGTAAAGATAATAAAAAAGAACTACAATATTATTTAGCTGAGTGGAATAAATATCTTCAAAAAAAATATAAAAAAGCTCTGATTCCTGGAGAGATAGTTGATCTAAAAGATTTCTCGACTTGTACGGGCCTCAATTCCGTTTATTCCTTAGATTTCGAAGATTTTAGAAATATTTTAGGAAAATACTATAAATTTAAAAGGGTGAACGCAAACAAAATAGGCGAAGATGCGGATGATTTTTTTAGTAAAAAAATTAATAATAAAAGATAAAATAAAATGGATAACAACCAATCAAACAATCAAAATACCCAAGATTCAGATGCCGATTTTGAGGCAGAAATAGAGGATATGATTAGCCAAGTAGAGGAGATTGAACGGGAATCGGGGGAGGAAAAAGAAGGAGCCATAAAAAGCCTAGAGGAGATCGATGCTGAAGTTGATCGATCAAGCGCTAATTTAGAAAAAATCTTCTCAGATCTTAATCAAGAGACAGCTGAGGCGGAAGCCGACATAGACAATCTTATTTTAGAGCAATCAGAAGAGGTGATGAACGAAGAGGATTAATATTATTTTAGTAGAGCTAAAAATAGTTGACACTTTTTAACTTTTTTTGTAGAAATTCTATCAATCTCCAATAGTTAAGTTTTTTATTCTTCGACATTCTAATGCCGATGTAGCTCAGTGGTAGAGCAACGCACTCGTAACGCGTAGGTCGGGAGTTCAAATCTCCCCGTCGGCTCCAATAAAAACTTCTCTGGCGATTACCAATCCCCAAACATTATCGGCCCCCTTTTTCTTTAGTGTTCGAGCAATCTCATTCAATGTCGATCCGGTGGTCATGACATCGTCTAAAACTATAATATTTTTGGGAAGAGTGATTTTCTCGTTAACAATAAAAGTATTTTTAATATTCTCCCTCCTTTCAAATAAAGTTTTAGTTTTAGATTGAGCATTGTGAAAATTTTTTTTCAACAGAAGGTTGTTATTGATTTTTATATTTATATTTTTTTTTAATAATAATTTTTGAAGTTCGGCCAAAACCAGTTCAGTTTGATTAAATCCGCGTATATCGAATTTTTTAGAGTGTATCGGAGTGCTTGTAAAAACAAAATTTTTAAGGGGAAATTCTGGATAGCTGGCAATCTTTTGGTATAGTACTCTAGCTAAATATTCGGCACCGTTTTTGAATCGATTAAACTTAACATCTTTAATCAATTCTTTAATAACGGGGTGGTCGTAGTAAGTCGCCACCAAGGCTCCGTCTAAACAATTACTTTTTATTCGAGCGCATTTTTGGCATATGCCACCAAGAGAAGTTTTCTCCTTTTCGCAATAAGGACAAAGATCGCTTTCTCGTATCGGAAGAAGTTTAAAACAGGATTCGCAAAGATAGTCGCCTGCTTTGCCACAAACAATGCAATCAAAAGGAAATATAAATTTTTTGATTGGGCTGATTATTCTACCAATTTTTAACATTTGGCAGTATTTCATTTATTAAACGACCCTCAAAAATATTCTTTTTTAAAGCGATAGTCAATAGTGGCAAATCTATGTTTTTTTTAAGTTAAATTTAAGTTTTTTTTAATCATTTAGCTTTACAATAGTAATTGTGTCACAAATAAAACTCAATCACTCTTGCCAAATAAAAATTTTTATGTTATTTCTTTAAACAATGATTTTTGTTTTTTCTTTGAGCTCGATTTTTTTGTTTCAATATAAAAGTTATTAGCGCTTAGATTATGCCGAGATGGTGAAATTGGTAGACACGCAACGTTCAGGGCGTTGTCCCGCTTGCGGGGTGGGAGTTCAACTCTCCCTCTCGGCACCACACAAAAATCCTTTAATTTATTTAACTTTAATTAGAATTAATTCAATTCAAAAAATAAAATGATTGAAAAGACTAAGAAAACCGCTCATTCGGGGGCGTTAAAACGAAAAAGAGTGGAAAGAAAAATTCCATTCAAAAACCATGAACCGGAGCTTAATATTATTCCGGTTAGCAGTGCTGAGAAAAAAACCGATGAGAGTCGACATGATAGTCGCCACTCAGCTCAACCGAAAAAAGAAACCAAGCTTAGAATCATTCCTCTGGGAGGCTTGGAAGAAGTAGGAAGAAACATGACCGTTTTTGAATACGGCCATGACATTATTATTGTGGATATGGGTCTCCAATTTCCGGAGGAAGATATGCACGGAATCGACTATATTATTCCCAACTCCAGATATCTGAGAGATAAAACTGATAATATCAGAGGCGTGATTGTGACTCACGGTCATTTGGACCATATCGGTGCCATTCCTCATCACATGAAAGTTTTGGGCAATCCGCCAATTTATACGGGTATGATGACCAAAGCGATTATTATGAAAAGGCAGGAAGAGTTTAAAGACGGATTAAGATTGCAAATTCACGGCGTAAGCAAGGAAGACAAGATTAATCTGGGTGTTTTTGAGATCGAATTTTTTCATGTTTGTCACAGCATTCCCGATTCGTTCGGTCTGGTTATCCATACTCCGGTCGGATCAATTATGCATACGGGAGATTTCAAGTTCGACCAGAATCCGATTGGTGAAAAACCGACAGATATAATAAAAATTGCCAAAGTTTCAGAGAAGGGAATTTTAGCTTTAATGGCCGATTCAACCGATGCCGGTCATCCCGGTTATTCGATATCGGAATCGGAAGTTAAAGACAGTTTTGAGGAAATTATTCAGAAGGCGGAAGGTAAAGTTATCGCCGGAACTTTTTCCAGTTTGCTAACTCGTATTCGTCATATGGTTGAAATCGCCGAAAAGTACGGGAGGAAGGTGGCCGTTGATGGTTTCAGCATGAAAACCAATGTTGAGATTGCCAGAAGAATGGGCTATATTAAGCCCAAAAAGGGAACCTTTATTGACATCAGAGAAGTTAATCGTTACCCGCGAAACAAAGTTATTATTGTTTGTACCGGCGCTCAAGGTGAGGATAATGCGGTTCTTATGCGAATTGCCAACGAGGAGCATAAACATGTTTATCTGGAGAAGGGAGACACGATCATATTCTCATCTTCCGTGATTCCCGGCAACGAAAGAACTGTTCAAAATCTTAAAGACAATCTGTCCAGAAGAGGAGTTAATGTCGTCCATTACCACATGATGGATGTTCATTCCGGCGGTCACGCCAAGAGAGAAGATCTTAAGCTTCTGTTTAATATTGTCCAGCCTAAATATTTGATCCCTATCCACGGCAATCACTACATGCTCAGACAAAACGGAGAAAATGCTAAAAAATTAGGTATGCCGGATGAAAATGTTTTGGTGGCGGAAAATGGTCAAGTCATTGAATTCGGATCAAAGAACTCCGGCAAATTAACGCATGAGAAGGTGCCTGCCAATTATGTAATGGTTGATGGGCTTGGTGTGGGCGACATCGGAAATGTTGTTCTTAGAGAAAGACAGCAGTTGGCCAAAGACGGAATGTTCACGGTGATTGCCGTTATCGATTCCAATACCGGCCGTCAGATTGGTAATGCCGATTTAATCTCGCGCGGTTTTATTTATATGCGTAATAACCAAGAACTATTAAAGGATGCCAGAATGGAAATCAAAAAGATAATCGAACAGAAAACACAGGGAGGTTATCCAATCAACTGGGAATATGTTAGAGGGGCTATCCGTGATGAAATGGGGCAGTATTTATTCAATAAAACTCAACGCCGTCCAATGGTGCTACCGGTTATTATTGAAGTATAAAAACTCAATTCAATTTTAGTTAAAAAGACGCATCTCAAATGCGTCTTTTTTTACGGCCACAATACTTTAGTTTAGATTTACATAACCAAAGCCTTAAAACCGTCAATAATTTTTTCAATGATCCAAACTCTAAACATCACTTTGCCGACAACTAAATTTTCAGGAACGGGGCCCCATGATCTTGAATCGGAGCTTTTATCGTGAAAGCGATTATCGCCCATAACAAAATACTCATTTTCTTTGAGAGAAATTTTTAAATTGCCTTCCGTTCTGTTTCTGACATTCTCCGGCAGATATTGTTCGTCCAGCACAATTCCTTCCTTGTTGTCGCTATTGGAAATTGTAACCTGGTGATTTTTAATTTCTATAGTTTCTCCCGGCAAACCGATTATTCTTTTGATAAAATATTGTTTTTCGTCAATAGGGAAGTGAAAGACGATAACCTCACCTCGTTTGGGTTCTCTGAAGCGATAGGATATTTCATCGGCTACAATATAATTCCCGTCATGAAAATTAGGCTCCATGCTGCTCCCCTTAATCATAAAAGGCTGGATCAGGTAATATTTTATCAGGAGAACGATAATCAAGGAGACGGAAACCACTTGAGCAATCTCAAGAATGCCGGCCAAAATTGTGCCACCAAATCGAAATTTATTTTTCTTACTTTCGAACATAGAAAAAATTTTTTATAATTATCAAGCGTATAAAATAATAATTTATACGAACGAAATCATTCTAAAACTTTATTTATTTTTTAGCCAGTAAAAATATGCTTGATTCAATCAGAATCGAAAATGTGCTGGAAGCTGCTAAAACTAGAAGTCGGGGGATTGATACTAAATTAATTCGAAGGGCTTTTGAGTTTGCGAAAATTGCTCACGAAGGGCAAATGAGAAAATCGGGAGAAAAATATATTCAACATCCGCTTCAAACAGCTTTAACTCTAGCCAAGATGGGAATGTCGGCGGAAACTATCTCTGCCGGTCTGCTTCATGACATCGCGGAAGATACCGGTTTTACGATCGAAGATGTTAAAAAGGATTTTGGTGAGGAAATCGCTTTTCTGGTTGAAGGGGTAACAAAAATCGGTGAAGTTCGTTTAAGCGAAGAGCGAGCAAAGAATATTTGGGAAAGAGATAAAAATCAAGATCAGAAAAAATCGAAAGAAGGTGATGGAAAGGAGATGAATCGAGAGGATGAAGAGAAAGTAAAAAGAAAAGAGGAACGAGAGTATTTATATATGGAAAATTTAAGAAGAATGGTTTTGGCAATGGCTGCCGATATTCGAATTATTTTAGTCAAGCTGGCGGACAGGCTCCATAATATGAGAACACTCGATGTCTTGCCTCCAAACAAACAATATCGCATTGCCAAAGAAACTTTAGAAATTTACGCGCCTATCGCTAATCGCTTGGGTATGGGGGGGATAAAGGGCTATTTGGAGGACCTTGCTTTTTCCTATGTTTTCCCGAAAAAATATCGAGAAATTGAGAAAATGACGCGCGGTCAATATCAAGAAAAAGAAAAGGCGGTAGCTCGAGCGATTGAAGAAATCGGAGATATTCTTAAAGCGGAAAATCAAAAGGTCGTTGATATCCACGGTCGTGCTAAGCATTTATACAGTCTATATCACAAGTTGATGCGTCATCATATGAATATTGCGCGAGTTTATGACTTGGTGGCGTTGAGAATCATTGTTCCGGAAATTGCCAATTGCTATGAAGTTCTGGGAGTTATTCACAAGCATTACAAGCCTTTAATCGGTCGAATTAAAGATTACATTTCTTTGCCGAAACCTAACGGCTACAGAAGCTTGCATACAACTATTTTTGGCCCCAGAAAAGAAATAATAGAAGTGCAAATTCGCACCCCCCAAATGCATTATGAAGCTGAATTCGGAATTGCCGCTCACTGGATTTACTCAGAGAAAAAAAGTTTTTACAGCTATTTTATGCCTCGAAACGATCCGGTGAAACATATAAATCTCAAAGAAATAGAATGGGTAAAGCAACTTAGAAAATGGCACAGTGAAATTGGAGGCGACTCTAAAGAATTTTTTAAGAGTTTGAAGATAGATTTTTTTCAAGACAGAATATTTGCCTTTACTCCCAAGGGAGATGTTATTAATTTACCGGAAGGAGCGACGCCCGTTGACTTTGCCTATTTAGTTCACACCGAGATCGGAAATTCTTGCATTGGAGCCATGATTAACGGCCAAAAAGTCGGTCTGGATTATAAAATTAAGAACGGGGAAGTGGTTGAGATAATGATGAATAGATCGAAAAAAAATCCCGACAGCTCTTGGCTTGAATTTGTTAAAACCAGTCAGGCTAAAAGCAAAATCAGGAATTGGCTCAAAAAAACGAGTCGCAGTGGATTGAAAAATAACGATTCTGCCAAAAAAGATTAAAATTATATGATGTTTAACTTTCTAAAAAAGAAAAATATCGGTGGCGGTCGTGTCAGCCGCGGACCCCTCCCAAGCCGGAGTCGCGTCAGATCTTATTCAAGACCGAGAATGCGTCGTTTAACACCAAAAAACCCTTTAATCAGTGTGAGAACTCCAAAGTTGGTGGTCTCCGGTCTCAGATTGTCCCTGGCTCGTTTTACTTATCGACTTTTATTTATACTTTTGATTTTTGGTACTTTTTATTCTTTATTTTTCTCCGAGTGGCTGCAAGTTCACAGTATCACGATAGAGGGGAATCAAATAGTCGATAAGAAAGCTATTCTTGATTCGGTTGAGCCATTTTTACATAAAAAAGTATTTAAGTTTTTTCCTTCAAATAATTTTTTCTTCGTTCCGACTAAGCAAATCGAAAAAGAAATTCTGATGAATTTTAAAAGAATCAGCCGAGCTTCCGTTGAGAGAATTTTTCCCGGCGGTGTTAAGATCATCGTTCAAGAAAAAAAAGCGGTGCTTATTTTTTGCAACAATAAAGGATGCACTTGGGTTGACGGGGACGGGGTTTCCTATAACCAAAGTTCTTTTTTTGAAGTCTCCTCCGATAACGGGAATCTTGTGGTGGTGAGAGACTCTTCTAATGCCGATATTCCTCTTGATAGTCTGATAACTTCACCGGAATATGTCAATTTTGCCAATGAAGTTTCTAGAAAATTTAAGGAAAAAACCGGTTTCGAGATTACAGAAATTTCAACGCCCATTCCGTCCGCTCTTGAATTAAGAGTAAAAACCTCGGACGACTGGATGGCCTATTTTGATATAAGTTTAAGTCTTGAACGAAGCTTAGAATTATTGATGAAAATTATCGATCAGGAAATAAAATCAAAAAATATGGAAGTTCGTTGTCTCGAATATGTCGATTTAAGATTAAGCGACCGGGCTTTTTATAAGATTAAACAGGATTGCATTAAAACTGAGGGAGACAATCAGAATCAGCAGGAAGAGCTTGATGTGGAAACGGACTTGAAGCCGTCAAATCCAAGCGAACCTCCACCGGTTGAAAATGATAAAGAAGAAAAGGATAAAAAGAAGAAAAAAACTTGATTTTCTTGTTTTTTCCCAGTTCCATATAGATAAGTGGAGCGAAATAATTTTTGATTAAAATAATGAAGAGATCGGAATTGTTTTTCAATGCTCTGATGGTTCCCTTGGACTATCTTTCGATAGTTTTTTCCGTTATTTTAATTTATTCTTTAAGATTTCTCGATCCGATTAGAGAAAGTTATCCGGTTTTGTACAGCTTGGACTTTTGGCAATTTTTCAGAATGACTCTGTTGGCGGGCGCTTTTGTCGTTTTAGTCTATGCGGTGGAGGGACTCTATTCGATGAAGGTAACTAGGAGTATTTTTAAAGAATTCATCAAAATCTTTTCTTCCACCTCGACGGCTCTGCTAATAATAATTTTAATGGCCTTTATCGATAGAGAATTTTTTTCTTCTCGATTTATTTTGATTGGGAGCTGGGTTTCTATCATTTTCTTTGTTTCCTGGGAGCGATTTTTAGTGAGATTTATCCAAAGAAAATTGGCAAAAAGCCGAGGCGTTGGAGTTCATAGAGTTTTAGTTATTGGGACGGGAGAAATCAGTGATAAAATAGTGAAATTTTTTCGTCAAAAAAAAGCCAGCCCCTACAAACTCGTTGCCAGGATCAAAGAAATTGAGGAGAAAAAAATGGATTATTATGCTCGGAAAGTGGATGAAATAGTCTATTGTAATCCGGAGACAGTACATTCAAAGATTACCCCGTTAGTCAGATTTTGCGAGGCGAACCGAATAGATTTTAAGTATGTACCAAATTTATTTTCCGCTCGGGCCACCAACATCGAAGTGAGAAATTTAGCCGGTTTTCCGGTGGTGGAAATTAAAAGAACCCCTTTGGACGGTTGGGGACGAGTGATGAAAAGATTTTATGATTTCACCGGTTCACTTCTTCTGCTGATTTTACTTTCGCCTCTGTTTGCTGTCTTAGCCATTATAATTAAGCTGGATTCCTCCGGCCCGGTTTTTGTCAGGCTGAGAAGAGTTTCTCAGGGAAGGGAATTCAAAATGCTGAAATTCCGTTCGATGGTAAAAGATGCCCATAAAAAGAAAAAAGATTTAATGAAATTCAATGAACGAAAAGACGGTCCGCTTTTTAAAATGACCGACGATCCAAGAATCACTAAATTCGGTCGTTTTTTGAGACGAACACGGTTGGATGAGTTTGCCCAACTGATTAATGTGGCAAAAGGGGAGATGAGCTTGGTCGGTCCAAGGCCTCATGAACCGGAAGAAATCGAACACTATAAAATTCACCATAAAAAGGTTTTAGGTATCAAGGCGGGAATCACGGGAATGGCGCAAGTTTCCGGTAGCTCAGGCTTAAGTTTTGAAGATGAAGTCGGTCTTGACACTTATTATATTGAAAATTGGTCACTGACACTGGATCTGATTATCCTGTTTAAAACTCTGATTATCGTGCTAAAGGGCGACAAAGACGCAGTATAGTATGGAAAATATAAAATAGGAAAATGAACAGTCTTCGGTTTAATCTCCTTGACTCGGCAACAAGATTCTATTTTAGATGCTTTCCTACAAAATCGCTGAAAGCTGTTTGTTGAGCCGGATCATTGATGAGGTTGGAAAAATGAGTTTCGTTATCGCTCAGAGATTTCTTCGTGTTGGACGCTATGTCTTCCACTATTTCTCTTGATAAATTTCTGTTCTTTTTCATTCTGTTGAAGTCGATAGAATTTATAACAGTTTTGACGGCGAGAGGATCGTTGAAAGAGTTGCTATTATTGTCGTATTGAAAAACGGCGGGGCTTATTTTTGACAATTTGCCCTTATCGCTCATACCGCTTAAAGTTCGATTCAGCGACTGGGTTCTTTCCTCTTTGGTTGCCGATCGATAAGTGCCTGAAGTCTTGTCGAATATTGTGTGGCCGATCAAGGTTAAATTCTTACTCTTATCGGCGTCGGCTTGAACATTGTTGAAAGCTCTCATGGTCGCAAATTGCGAGGTCTTGCTTTCAATAAATTCCATAGCGTTTTTAATATCTCCATCCGGCCTTCCTTTCTCTTTATTGATGCTTCTTACAAGAGTCGACATATCTCGAGCGGAAGAAGAAAAGAAGCTTAGCACCGCCTCTCGCTCAATCGGGTCTAATTCTTCTCGAGCGAATTTTCTGGCCAGTAAATCCTTGTTTAACATTGGGTCTTTTTTGAACCCTTCCATTTTCTCATTAATTTTTTTAGCGGTTTCTTCTCTAAGCTTACTGCCGGATAAATAGTTTAGAGCGGTTTCTTTTGCAATCGCCGGTATCTCGGCTGCGAAACGATCTCTGATAGAGGGACCTTTGCTGGTGGGCAAAAATTTGGCCCTAAAAGCTTCGCCTATTTTTTTCTGAGCCTCCAAGATAAAGCTTTCGTTAGCCAGTGAGGGATCTTTGAGTTTTATTTTGTTAATCTCTTGGCTGAGGTTGCTCAATTGTTTTTTGTACTCGACAGCATCTCCGTTATTGATAGCGGCATCGATAGAGTTGAAAATACCGGAAATATTTTTTTTCTCAGCGTCAACTTTGGTATTATTTTTCAGTTTGTCGTTATCAAGAAGATTTCTGATGACGGATGGTTGTTTTGCTTTATCCTCAATTTCTTGCATTAATTGAGGAAGCAGGCTTTTCCTTTTTTCTTCATCTTTAACGGATAATTTTAAAAGACTTTCCACATAGTGTTTGATTTTTTCTTTAATGTCATTCGCCTCCTCATCGTTTTTGGCGACGGCCAAATCCTTAGTTAATTTGTCTATTTCGTTCTGAATTTCATAAGATTGTTCCTTGGCATTGGCTGTTTGTATTTTAATGCTTTTTCCTCGATTGAACCAATAGTTGGTGAAATCGCTAAGATTATTGTTAACATCGGAATAGTATTCTTTGTTTCTTGATTCAAGATAACCACTGAATCTTTTTTTAAGCAACGATGGGGAAGTGAGAGCGAAAGCTTTCATGACTCGATTTTTTCTTTCCGTTGATCTCCTCATTTTACTTTCCAGCAAATCTTTTTGAGTTTTTTGATCTTCCACCTGTTGCGACAGACTGGAGTATTCAGAAGACTCAGGGTCGAGACCGGCCAGCTTGGCCTGATTTTCTCCCAAAGAAGCATTCAACTGATTAAGCTTGTTAGCCCGAAGCTTGTTAGCTAAACCAAAACCGGTCCAAGTGGCCATTTTTGAGGCCACCACTCCACCGCCGACGGCCACCAAAGCTCTTTTACTCCATCTGCTGGTTTTGTTAATGAGTTGATCGGCGCTGGAGGCACCCTTGATTCCAAATTTATTGGCGATAATAATACCCGCCCAGATAGTTATTATGACAACGATAAACTGAAAAGTAACTTGGAAATTATTTGCAACAAAGACCATAAGATCATCTTTAAGAGAAGGAGTATCGACTATTCCACCGGCTTTTTTGCTTAGGTAGCTACTCATATTTCCACTGCTCGAACTGTCCATAAAATCACTAATTTTCTTAGCCACATAGAGAAAGAAAATCAATATCGGACCGGTAAAAGCGTATTTAACCAAGCTATCAATCCAAATACTGAAATATTTTTCGGTCGGAGGAAAAGAATATAGAAGAAAGGCGGCCGGAGACACTATTAAAAGTAACCACAGAGCAACGATTCGAACAATCAGAATGGAAGCAACGCTGATTAGAGTAATCATCATTGCCACACAAAAAATTACCAATTCCAACATTTGAATAATCTTTGAAATAGCTTCACCCAGTGTCATTTTAAAAAGGAAAAGCGCTCCTGCGACTGTCCAAAAAGAACTGCCTATCTCTTCACTGGGCATTAAATCCGGCATATTTCCAAGCTGATCGGTCAAGAGAGGCTTGCTTGGGTCGACATTGGTAGTTGTTTGTCCGCCGATCTTCAAAATTTTCTTTTCAATATTGTCTATGATTGTTGTTCCTATATTAAACTCGCTACCGTTGCTACTCTCAGTTCCACTTTTTCCCATAGGAAACGAATACATTAGAATCTGAGATAAATCAATTATTACGCCGGAAATAACCAGTGAAAAATTGGTTAGCAGTGCGGCTATTACTAGTTTCTTTAGCCAGCGACCGGTCTCGGCTCGGCCCAACATTGAAAGAATAGCGATGTAAAGCAGAACGAGTAGGTAGACGATATTGCAAATGTTGGAGACGAGAGCGGCAGTCTTCCTGACAAATTGTGCTTGAGTGAAGCCTCCCATGTTTTGAACAAAGGCGGGATCGAAAATCAAAGAAAGAATCCATTCAGAAGCACCGACCAAAGAATATATAATGTAGTAGATACACCAAAGTATGGCAAAAATAACAAAAAGTATAGATCTAATAAGAAATTCGGCAATTTTAGTGACAATCCATTTTCCGGCGTCACCCAAAGCACCGCCTATTGAGCTTGGGACACTGATAATATAATCATACCAGGCGGCATTAGCTTGATTGACGGACAAAACGACCGTGTTTGATTCTTGAAGCTGTAAAGAAAGCGGAACTACAAAAAAAACACAGGAAATCAGGAGAATCAATATTCCCAGTTTGTATTTATTTTTTAATTTTTTGCTTTTTTCTTTTCCGGTTAGAAACATTATTTTTTTTTATTCTTTGCTGTGAGCGAATAATCTTTGCGTTTTTTTCTCTTCCCGTGATAGCTCCGCCTCTCTTTTTTCTATCGCTTTTTTCTGCTTCATCCAAACGAACAAAATCGAAACAGTGGTTAAAGGGAGAAGGTTTATCAATGGAAGTATGTCGACGAATCCCAGTATTCTTAAAATCATTCTGATTTTCCAACTTACCTCTATTTTGTGTTTTTCTTCCAAATAGTTTGGAGCTTTCCCCAGTATACCGAGATTATACCAAATAATCAAAAGTGCGAATAATTTTACAATAGAACCGGCTACGGGTATTGAATCTGCGAAATCCGAAGCCACAGCTATCACCAAAAGTAGAGGGTAAAAGATCTTTTTTCCGTGCTTTAACCCTTCAGTGTAGCCTTCAATTTCTTTTAAGGATTTGAGAGCCAAAGGTTTAAAATTACTCTCTTGCGTTTCCTCTCCGGAGTTTTCTCCTCCAGAAGCTTTATTTTTATTTTCAAACGATTCCATTTTTGTTTTTCAGGCGTTAGAAATAACCCAATAATTATACAAGGGAAAAATAATTTAGAGTAACAAGGAGCAAGGGATATACAGGGGGCGAGCCCGATCATGGTTCGTAGATCTTGGATCTTGGAAGCCCCTGAAGGGAAGATCGAAGATGATGGATCTTGGAATGCGTAAAGGAGCAAGGGACAAGGGGTAAGGGGTAAGGGGAAAGTAAAATTCCTCTCTTGAGAGGGAAATGGGAGAAAATTCGTCAGCTCAATATCTTCAAGCTAAAATAAAAAAACCGTATTGGTTTGAAAATAAACACCGTAATCTCAAAAAATGGCTCAAAGTTTCGTTCATCTTCACACTCATTCGCACTATTCTTTACTCGATGGCATGGCCAAAATCGGGGAGCTGATAAAAAGGGCTAAAGACTTAGGCATGCCCGCGCTGGCCTTAACCGATCATGGGGTTATGTATGGAGCGATAGAGTTCTACGAAAAAGCTAAAGAGGCCGGTATTAAGCCAATTATCGGTGTCGAGGCCTATGTGGTAAAAAACCATAAAGAAAGAAGAGAAAATGGAAAATACGATAAACCGAATCATCTGGTTCTACTGGCGGAGAATTTAGAAGGCTATCGAAATTTATTAAAAATAGTCAGCATAGCTCATTTGGAAGGTTTTTATTACAAACCAAGGATCAGCAAAAGCTTATTAAGAGAGTATTCAAAGGGAGTTATCGCGCTTTCCGCTTGTGCAGCCGGCGAAATTCCTCGCTTGTTGGAAAATGACGAATACGCTAAGGCGAAGGAGGCTGCGTTGGAATTTGAGGATATTTTTGGTAAAAATAATTTTTTTCTGGAGATTCAGCCGCACGAACAGGATCGCGAGCTGAACAATAAAATGGTTAAAATGGCGCGAGAATTGAATATACCGCTGGTGGCGACTAACGATATTCACTATGTAAGAGCGGACGACAAAGAGGCTCAAGACATTCTACTCTGTGTGCAGTCAGGAAAAAAAATTGAAGATAAGGATCGTATAAGTTTAATGGATTTTAATTTATATTTTAAAACGGCGGAGGAAATGAGAGGCTCTTTTATGGATGTGCCGGATGCGATCGAAAATACACTCAAGATTGCCGATCGTTGTGACTTGGAAATCACCTTGGGAAAATCAATTTTGCCAGTTTTTCCCACTCCCAACGGAGAAAAACCGGAAGAATACTTGGACAAGCTTTGCCGAGAGGGTGTTATCAGTCGATACGGTAAGCCCCTGGAGGAAGTGGACAGCAAAATTCAGGATCGGTTAAAATTTGAGGCGGATACCATTAAAAAAATGGGCTTTCCTTCATATCTATTGATAGTCCAGGATTTTGTTAATTGGGCGAAAAATAACGGAGTAGTGGTTGGACCGGGGAGAGGCTCGGCCGCCGGAAGTTTGATCGCTTATTTGCTTGGTATAACCGATGTTGATCCGCTTAAGTACGATTTACTTTTTGAAAGATTTCTCAACCCCGATCGTATTAGTATGCCGGATATCGATGTTGATTTTGCCGATACGAGGCGAGACAGAGTTATCGCCTATGTTGCGGAAAGATACGGAAGAGATCGAGTGGCTCAAATTATTACTTTTGGAACAATGGCGGCGCGCGCTTCGATTAGAGATGTCGGCCGAGTCCTTGGCTATCCGTATGAATTATGCGACAGAACGGCTAAAATGGTTCCGGCCATGACATCGCTGACGGAAGCGCTTAAAGTCTCAAATGAGTTGAGAGAAGCTTACGAAAAAGATCCGGCCATTACCAAGTTGATTGATTTGGCCAAAAGACTTGAAGGGGTGGCAAGACACGCGTCAAGGCATGCTTGCGGAGTGGTTATTGCGGCTGAAAACATAGATAAAAACGCACCGTTGCAATATGCTAGCAACGAAGACAAAACAGTTATTACTCAATACGAAATGAAGTCGGTTGAGAAAACGGGACTGCTCAAGATGGATTTTTTGGGTCTAAAAAATCTGACTCTTATTCAAAATACGATCAACATAGTGAAAAAAAGACACGGTGTGGACATTGATTTAAGCAAAATCCCGCTGGACGATCAAAAAGCTTTTGAGCTTTTTCAGAGAGGTGAGACGACCGGATTTTTTCAATTTGAATCGGCTGGAATGCGTCGTTATCTAAAAAAACTGCATCCGAATGTTTTTGAAGATTTGATCGCTATGGCCGCTTTATATCGACCAGGTCCGTTGAATTCCGGTATGGTTGACGAATTTATCAAAAGAAAGCACGGAGAAAAAAAAATCATTTTTAGCCATCCTTCAATGGAGAAAGCTTTAAAAAATACTTACGGTGTCATTGTCTATCAAGAGCAGGTAATGCAATTGTCGAAAGATATGGCCGGATTCACTGGTGGGGAAGCGGATACTCTGAGAAAAGGTATGGGTAAAAAAATCGCCGAACTGATTCTCAAACTAAGAGAGGACTTTGTGAAAGGCTGTATCAAAAACGGTATTGATAAGAAAATTGCGGAAAACGCTTTCTCGGACATGGAAAAATTTGCCGAGTACGGTTTTAACAGAAGTCACGCCGCCTGTTATGCCATGATCGGCTATCAAACCGCCTACTTGAAAGGGCATTATCCGGCCGAGTTCATGGCGGCGCTAATGACGGCCGACCAAAACGATACGGATAGAATTGCTATTGAAGTCGAAGAATGTCGTTCTTTGGGTATCGAAGTAATGCCTCCGTCGGTAAATAAATCTTTTGGAAGTTTCACGGTAGTTGAGGAAAATGGAAAAACGCTAATCCGTTTTGGACTTAAGGCGATAAAAAATGTCGGAAAAAACATTTCCGAAGTTATCGTAGAAGAAAGAAAAAATGCTGGTGAATACAAGCATATCGGCGATTTTTTAAGGCGAATAAATGATAAGGATTTAAACAAAAAGTCTCTGGAAAGCCTAATTAAGGCGGGGGCGTTAGATATGTGGGGAGAAAGAGGCAAGCTTTTGGGAAATGTGGAAAGAATGCTAAGCTATCACAAGCAGCAAATGAAGACGGCTAATACTTTTCAATCGGGCCTTTTTGGAGCCGAAGTGGAAGACTTATCGTTGTTGGATGCACCGGAAGTCAGTGAGGATCAACGACTTTCTTGGGAAAGGGAATTGCTGGGATTGTTCGTCTCCGGTCACCCCTTAAACGAACACAGGGAAAAAATAAAAGATTTCGTCTCCCAAATTAGTGAATTCTCTTTAAAGAGCGACAAAAGAGAAGTGCGAATCGCCGGAGTGGTCGGGGCTTTGAAAAAAATCTATACCAAAAAAAACGAGGCGATGGTTTTTGCTGAAATCGAAGACTTGCAGGGCAAAATCGAAGCGATTGTCTTCCCTCGAATTTTGGAGAAAAGCAAGGATCTGTGGTTCTCCGGTGCCAAGTTGGCGGTAGAAGGTAAAATCAATACTAAGGACGAAAGTCTTAAGATTATTATCGATAATGTCTATGAAATCACTTCCTTTGTGGCCGATATTGATCAAAATAAGGTAAAAAAAGAATATCAAAGCGAGAAAAGAGACAGTAGGGAATTTTGGAAGGAACGCAGACGAGCTGAAGGTGCCGTCGCACCGGCCAAGACAATTTCTTCGCAGGGCGATCCGCTGCCGGAAGGCTTTGCGGAGGCGGTGGCGAGCAACGGCAGTCGAGAAATAATTACGAGCGGAAGGGTCAGTCTTAAGATAGATGAAAATCTCAATATTCCTGTTATTGTGCCGCGCCTAAATTTGATTCTCAGCGGAGCGGCCAAGGGCGAAGTGAGTGTGGAGTTGTTAATTCAGAAGAAGGCGGAAGACCCGGTTCAAAATCTTTCCACGGCCTTTAAAGTTAAATTCAGCGAAAATCTCAAAAAAAAATTAGTGGAAATTTTGGGCGAGTCAAGGGTTAAATGGAGTAATTAGAATCACGATGTTTAAAAAATCAAATTTTTCTACTTTAGGATCAATGTTGTCGGGAAGATTGAGCGGGATGGGAATTAAAAAGGGAATTGACGCCGGCAGAATGGTTGACGCTTATAAAAAAATTATTGAGGAAATGCCCGAGCTTGAGGGAAGCAGGGTGGTTTCTTGGGACGGAAAAATCCTGCTTTTGGCGGTTGAATCCGGTCTCCAAAGACAAGAGGCTATGTTTAAGCGAAAAAAAATATTAGCGAGAATAAAACAACTTGGTTTTGAAGTTAAAGAATTAAGAATCGGGTTTTTGACCGCTTAATTCGATAAAGCTAGTGGATAAAAAGAGCCAGCAACATGCCTGCGATAAGAAATGGTCCGAAGGGCAGAGCGGTTTTCATTTTAGCGCGTCCAATAATAATAAGAGTGATGCCAAAAATCGCCCCTAATTCGAAAGCAAGAAAAATAGCTAGCCACCCTTTTATCATGCCAAGAAAAAAGCCGATAAAAAATACCAACTTTACATCACCCATTCCCATCCAAGTTTCATTACTGAAATAAACAATGGCGAAGAAAATTAACGCTAATATCAAGCCGACAATCAGACCGGAACCGGTGCGAGTTTCGAGTATAAAATTAATAAATTTTCCTACTGAACTGTCGATGAAATAGTTTTGGAGCATTGAGCCTTCCACGACAGTGCTTTCATAGCGGCCGGAAAGCGATTTTAGATAAATTATTTTATCTAAAAAATTTTTCTCTTCAAGACCGAAAAAATCACTGAGCCAAGTAAATCCCAAGACAATTTTTTCGTTGGCAAATCCCGCAACGGACATTAGAAGATCTTGATTTTTGTTCGAAAAAACGCTAACCATAAGTAGGGAATCGCTAACAATATTAAAAACCGCCACAATTTTTATAGCCATCCAAGTGAAACTATCAGGAATTAACATGTATTTTAGATCGTAGACAAACACAGCAAAAGCGGTAGCAAAAACCGACCAGAGGAAAACTAGCTCAATCAGGGTGGTGATAAAAGATAATCGATGTAAATTGACCAGGGTAGGGGGTTGATTAAAAAGTTCAAGCAGGCCGGCTACTGTTCCATAGTGAGACAAGAAACCATTAAGTCCTCCGCTCATCACCAAAAAAGCCGATAATAGAAAAAGTAAGCTGGTGGCCATTTCCACCGCCGGGTAGCTCCAATGAATCTTTTTTTTGCAGTGGCGACATCTTCCGCCCAGCCAGAGAAAGCTCAAAAGAGGTATATTGTCATACCAAACAATCTTTTTTTTACATTTTGGGCAGAATGACCGACCGCCGAAAGTCATATCCTTCTCCGTGCGAAAAATCACGACATTGAGAAAACTGCCGATAACCAAGCCTAAAATCAGACTCATAAAATAAACAAAAAATAGAGAAAAAGATTCCATGGGAAAAATTAAGAGTTCCTTAATTTATAGCGAGAAAATTTGATTTGTCCAATTCTTATTTATCGCCGTTTTCCTGGGCGAGGGGGAGGCACAGGACGAAAGTGCTGCCTTTGTTTTTACCTTCACTTTTGGCGTAGAGTTTTCCACCGTGGGCTTTGGCCATTTTTTATTAATAACATTTTTTTGCTTTTATTTATCTTTAAAATAGTATAAATTTTGCCATCTTATATTTTCATTATAGCCTGATTTGATCTCCGAAAAGAGAGAAAAAGCACTTTAACATAAACAAGAAGAAAGGTAGTAAAAATGAAAAAATTGGATGTTTTATTGGTTCTTCCACCAATGTATCAGTCTGGGCGTGTTTCTGACTATAATCCAAAAGAGCCAATGGGATTAATGTACCTTAGTTCTACTCTAAAAGAGCATAGCTATTCTGTTGAAATTTTAGACGCTGATATTTTAGCACTAACCATCGAAGAGACAGTCGATGAAATTGTTAAAAAACCAGCAATGATTATTGGTTTTTCTAAACCGACTTCGCATGTCTCAAAATTTTCTTCAAATGATTTAGCTGAAAAAATTTATTCTATTCTATTTAACAAAAAATTTTGTACATTTCCCGAGCATTATAGATGGAATAACGACTAAGTAATAAGGATGGCAAAATGATTGTCATCCTTTATTTTTTGTTCTATAAGTAAAGTATGAAAAATATATTTGTAGTTAGACACGGTGAGACTAACTCAAACAAAAAAGGCCGATATTTGGGTAGAACAGATGAACCTTTGAATAATGCGGGCGTTATGCAAGCAAAAGAGCTGGCTAAAAAAACCGCCGGTTTAGATATTGAAATTATTTACTGCTCACCTCTGAAAAGGGCTTTGGAAATGGCCGGTTTTATTCAGGAAGAACATGCTTGCGAAATAGTTGAAGATGCACGTTTTATTGAGCGCTCCATCGGTGTTTATGAGGGGTTGACAAAAGAGGAGGTAAAAGGTAAGTATCCCGATTTATACGCGAGAAATATTACTAGGATTTTTGATAAGGCACCACTGAAGGGGGAGACGATTGATGAAGTTTTGGAAAGAGTATATAGGGGTTTGGATGAAATTAAACATCAAGAGAAATACTCCAATATCTTGATTTCAACTCACGGGTTTATTGCTAAAGCTATCAATAAATATTTTAATCCTCGGATCTCCGATCAGGAATTTTTTGATTTTGCCTTGGAAAACGCCACAATTATTAAATATAAAATTAACAAAATATAAACCGGGAAGTCTTTACTTCTCGCCGTTTTCCTGGGCGAGGGGGAGGCACAGGACGAAAGTGCTACCTTTGTTTTTACCTTCACTTTTGGCGTAGAGTTTTCCACCGTGGGCTTTGGCCATTTGACGACCAATGTAGATGCCGAGACCGGTGCTGGCCGGAGTGCTGTTTCCAATCAAAGATCCACCTTGCTGGTATTTTTCAAAAATAGTTTCCAAGTCTTTTTTGTCTATTCCTATTCCGGTGTCGGCCACTGATATTTTTATCCAATCCGTGACTTTGGTATCCGCTTTGTTGCTCCGGCCGATTTTTTGAGAGTGTTTTGTCTTCTCAATTTTTATTATCAAGCCACCTTTAGGAGTATATTTGATTGAGTTATCGATGAGATTGCTGATGATTTCGAAAATTTTTCGACTGTCAGCAATGATATTTAAATTTTTAGCGTCACGGCATTTAACTAATTTCATGCTCAATCCTTTGTTCTTGGCGTAAAGTTTTAAATTGGAAATTGCGTCCTCCACAATGGGTAATATCGGCTGTTTTTCAAAATCATATTCCAATCTCCCCGCTTCCAATCTCGAAACATTCAACATATCTTCGACGAGCAAAACCAATTTTTCGTTGTTGATTAAGATTTTTTCCAAGGCTTCTTTCTGTTTCTTCGGCACCAGACCGAAAGTTTTTTCCAAAATCAGGCAAGCATAACCTTTAATGGATGTTAAAGGAGTTCTTAATTGGTGGGAAGCGATAGAAATAAATTCGGACTTAGCTTGACTGATTTCTCTTAGTTTATTATTGATGCGGGAAAGCTTAGCCTGAGCGACTAAAAGTTGTTTGGCCATTTCATCTTCTTTTCCCATCACCCGAAACAGCCAAAATCCACCGAAGGTGGTGATTAGCCAAGAGAGAATGAGCAGGGGATAATCGGATCTTTCCTGATTGAGAAAAAACTGGGAAGAAACAGCCAACCAAATAATGACGATGAAGTATTGGGTGGCGATAACTTTAACATTAAAAGCCTGATATTTGAGGATGAGGTAAGACAAAAACCCAAGAAAAACAGGCATACCGAAAAGACCGTATTGGGTGATGGTCCAACTTTCAGTGGCGGTCATATCAATTCCCAATATTGTGCTAAAATTACCTATTACATTAGTCCAAGAAAAAGCAAAGATGAAAGACAGGATTCCGATTGAAAAATACAAAACCTTTGGTCTGTTTTCTTTTGAGGCTCTGAAAAATTCTTTAACAAGCAGAAGGACAATTAAAAGAGAAAATAAAATTTCTAGGAAATATATATAATAAATCAAGCCTCCCTGTATTGATTGACACTCTGGGTTGTCGAAGTGAGTTAAATTAAATTTAGATGAAATAAGAAGAACTACAGGAATTAATGGAAGATATAGTAATATTTTGTTTCTAAAGCTTAAATCTCTGTCTTGTAAAAAAATAAAACAAAAATAAAACAAAAGAGTGAAAATAAAAGGCTCTATTAGATTTACCATTGACCAAAAAAACATTATAAACCTGCTATCAACACCTAATGAAAAGATAGTGTTTAAGAACGAAGAGCTACCGTCTTCTTGTGGGTTGACCCATGTGGCCAAGTCAGACAAGGACCATAAAGAGAAAAGAGAGACTATGCACAAGAAAATTTTTGATTTTAAAGAATATTTGTTTTTTAAAAAAACAAAAAAACCTAAGAATAAAGACAAGATAGCTGTTGGTATATGGGAGTAGTAAAGTAATGAAGGTGTTTCTACATAGCAAGATTCTATGTTAGTGATAAGATCATAATTCATTATATTTTTTTATTTTGTTTGTTATTTCAATTACTTTTATATAATAATCTTCCATGGGCCATATATATCTTTCTTTTTTTTCTAACTCCTTTAATATATTATTGCTTTCAAGGTATTGCAAGATGTTATTAATTGTTTTTTGGTTAAAAATCTTTTTCTTAGTAACTTTGGGGCACCAATCTTTATTTACAGAACAAACATATATTTTATTTTTTTCAAAAGAAATAACGAAGGGCCAAAAAGCACATTCAAAAGGACGATCTTTATATATTTTACATTTGTGATTCCTTTCGTCGAGGAAAAAACATTTTGCAACATTATTATTTTTTTTGGATAAAGATTGTTTTATTTGCCAGAAACCATTTTTTCTTTTTTCTATCACTTTCGAATAAACTTTTTTCTTAGACTCTTCTTTGGACAAAAAAGGCAAAACGCCGATCTCTTCTTTGCTGAAATAACAACAATTAAAACAACCTATACAATCTTTTTCACTTAGAATATTTTTAAACTTAGAAATAGAATTCTTTTTCTCTATCATACTTATAGCTTAAAATTATTTTATTCTAAATCTATTATTTTCTTATACCCAACCCCATTTTCTTAATTCTCTACTATTTTTTTGAATAAAGGAAAGTCCAATATCGGTTCTGTAAAATCCTTTTGGAATGACTATTTTTTTTACTAAGTCATAAGCCTTTTCTCTTGCTATGGCAACAGTTTTTCCATGTCCCGAGACAAAAGCAATATATCCAGAAACACCGCATATTACAGGTTTTTTTTCGGGTTTTCCATTTCTAATGAAACTCACTTCTTCTAAATAGATCCTATTTTTTTCTTCCTCGCTTAGTCTATCTTTAAAAAAAATAGGAAGTCCTTTAGGGGAATTATAGTTTGATCTATTCTTGTAAGGATAGGGAGGCGTCCCCACAAAAACTATAATTCCATAATCTGTTTTGTATTTTAGTTTGTATTTTTTACCATCAGCTACTGCTTTTAAAAAATCTCCCCAAGGAGAAAGATGCAGTGTGTCTTGGAGCTGAACCGTGGGATGACCTAGTCGAGAAGTGGCCTCAAGGGGATAAGCGTTATTTTTGTCCACAATACAATTGATGTCAAAATAGCCGTGATAATTTATTGTTTTGAGATAATTTTTCATTTTAGCTAAAGTTTCTTGGAACAGTCGATTGTTTTCGTTTTCTTCATACCACATTAGATTTCCCATCTCATTTGTTTTCGGCCCCAAATTGTCATTAAAGAGATTTTTGTGCTCTATGTTGATGCAAATTGGGCCAACCCAATCATGACCGTTAAAAAATCGACCGACAGCAATCTCTATGCCTTCTATTTTTTCTTGAAGATCGAAATGAACTTTTTTTGTTTTTAAATTTTTTTTGTAGGCTTTTAATATGCTTATCACATCTTCTCCGCTATCTAAATCTCCAGCATAATTGAGACCTTTATCAAGAGATCCGTTTTGCTTTAGTACCCATTTTTTAGGATTTTTTTTGATAAAAGGAATAATTTCTTCAATATTGTAAAAATCAACAGATCTTTTAATGGGCATTCCCATTGCAGAGAATATTTTTTGTCCGTATTGTCTGTTTCTTTCTAATTTTTCTCCAACCAAAGAACCCCCAAAAACCGAATATCCCTTAATCCTTAATTCATTTTGGGTTTTTCCCATGCCTATGTCATCAAAAACAATCAAACCATTTTTGCCAACCCACTTTAATTCTTTCTTCCAGTTTTCAATAAAAACAATTCCCGGACGTTTTATTTTATTTTTCCAGTATAGATCTCGATCATATATTTTTAGAGGATGACCCTCCGAAGAGAGTTTGCAAGCAAGATTAATTGCACTGATATCCTTTGAAATAAAAAGAATATTCATAGAGGATTTTCTATGTTTTAAACATTACCTATTTATTATCTCATCAAAAAAACATTCTGAGCAAGAGAGAGGGGCAGGGGCATTCTGCCGAACGCCCGATCTTGCCTGCCTGACGGTTTACCTCCCGATAGGGATGGTAGGCAGGGATCTTGGATCTTATAATTTCTCTCATTTGTTATCAAAATGCCATCGAGTAAGGCCTGCGATTAGATCGGCTAACCTTATGCCTGGGCAGGCTTCACTTCTTACTGTCCAGACTTTTTTTAAAGGGACTCATCAATAAAAACATACATGGAGAGATGCTCTTAATTGTTCTTCGTAAATTTATAATCCCACGCTATGCTTTTTGAATCGACTCGTCAACAAGAAATATTAAATTAAAAATAGATTTTATTTTTAAAGTCAGAAGATTCAATATAAGAGAGAGTTTGTGGATAGAGGCTAATTCAAAAATCCACCTAAAAAATAAAGGCCTCTCGCGCTATAGTGATGCAAGAGGCCTTGATATAAAGATTTTATTTACGGTTTTGGCTGGAGTAGTCTGCTATAAACTATTGTTTGAGCATTTCTAACCGATCTATAGCCATTGTCAAAAGCTTCATCTAAATTTCTTCCAAAGGAAAATAGGCCGTGCTCGAAATGAGTTACAACAATGCCATGCTTCTTAAATTCGTCATTTCTTTTTTTAAGGATATGACCGACATCCTCTCCGACTTTTTTCATAACCCAAAAAACATCTCTGCGACCGTGTAGTCCATTCGGTACCGATATCTGCATGATATTTTCAGCATTTTTCTCTTTCTCTTCTCTGTCGTTTATCAATACACACTCAACCTTTCCAATCAACTTTGATTGCAGAGTAAAAGGTTCTATCGGTAGCCCAAGGCAAGAGAAAGCGTTTGTGAATGGGTCGTGCCAATGGATACAAGATTGTGCACTACTCTTCTTGTACCCCTCCAGATAAATAACAACATTTACGGGAGCTTTTCTAGTGTCAGAGACATCTGAGCTATAAATGAAATTTGCGTTTAAATCAATAAGGATTAAATCTTTTGGAAAGATTTTATTCCTTCTGAATCCTGTTCCTGTTTTGTCTGTGAGTACGATGTTGTCAGTGATTTTATGACTGATGCTGAAGCCCGTAGAATCGCTTAGCTGCAAATCCCAACATACTTTTGCCAATTCGCACATAGTATGCGCAGCTTCATGTACCTGACTTGAATTGAAAAGTTTCTGGTAATTCATATGGGTGCTCCTTTTTCCTCGGTTTCTTTGTTAATGTTCAGGCTGGAGACAAGCTCAGCTAGAGTAACAATAAAAACCATTATAGGAATTTGTCGAATTCTGCATTTAATAAATTATTGCGAGGCGAAAAATAATTTTTTTAACTTTAACGATGGGTTAGAGGAGCCAGTGTCTTTACATTATGCTAAAGAATGCTATTGTTGAAATGAAAAAGATAAAAATTATTCTAGAGATATGTTTAAAATTGGAGTCTTTGCTGTCATTTTGAATAAGAAAAGAGAAGTCCTACTTTGTCATCGGAGAGACTGCGATTTTTGGAATTTACCAGGAGGTGGTTTGGAAGAAAAAGAATCTCCATGGAAAGGGGTTGCGCGTGAGGTTAAAGAGGAAACAGGACTTGAAATAGAAATAAAAAAATTGATTGGTGTTTATCATAAAGATGAAAAGAAGGAAATTGTTTTCAGTTTTCAATGTGCTGTTTCTGGAGGAGAAATCATTCTTAATGAGGAGGCTGATCAAATCATGTTTTTCCCCTATGCAAAATTACCAAAGAATATATCACAAAAACACAAAGATCGAATCGAGGATGCTTTGAAGAATTCAAAGGACGTTATTCTTAAATCACAAAATTTTCCAGACTATTTGGACTCAAGAAAATAAATTAAAGGGGCTGACAGTTTTTTTAGTCTTCGAAAATGTATTTTACTATTTCGGCGTTGAACAAATTGAAATTAAAGAAGTCCTGGTCGGATATTTGGGGATTAAAATATTTATTAATAACTTTGGCGAAGAATCTGTGGGTCAGTATTAATACGTTGGAAAATTTTTCTTGATTCTTAATTTCGTTTAAGCCAAAATAAACTCTTTCTATAACTTCATTAATCGTTTCTCCTTT
>CALFZX010000041.1 GCA_937952315.1 uncultured bacterium | reverse complement strand
TTTTATTTAGGATTTAATGATCCGGCCAAAACAGTGATTAAGGACAGCGCAAATGTGTCGGGGAACGGCTGGCAAAAATATTCTAGAAAAATCAATGTTCCAGAAGGGGCGAATGAAGTTTCTTTGTCCGTTTATTCGAAATCAACCGACGGAGTGGAGAATATTATTAATCGATATGATAATTTTAAGTTCTCAAAATTAACCGAAATTGAAAAAATTAATCTTTTTGAGGGTTCCAAATTTGAAAAAATCGCAGTTGATTTGAAAGAAAATGGTAATGAGTTTGAATATCAAAATTCAGATTTTGATTATAAAAATATAATTGATAATTTTTCTTTCGAAAATGGTCTGTGGGAGAAAAAGGTGGGTGATTGCCACAATTATGATGACAAGGCGGATTTGGCCATGATGGCTAACAGAGAAGAAAAAACAGAGGGTGAACAATCCTTGCAATTGGAGGCGAGAAGGCATATTGCTTGCACTTCGAGCGCCTTTCCTGTCAAGGGTGGTGGAAGCTATTTTCTTTCTTTCGACTATCAAAGTCCCAATTCGGAGATAGCGTCATACTATATCGGATATAATGATAGCAACAAAACGGCTTTTAGCGAAAGCTTGCCCATAACCGGCACATCTTGGCAAAATTTTGCTAAAAATTTAACAATTCCGGAAGGAGCTACTGAAATGACCCTGTATGTTTATGCGAAGGAAAGCGACGGTGAAAAAAATATTATTAATCGTTATGATAATTTCCAATTGATTGAGACTCCCGACCTGAGCAACGCATACTATTTTGTTAGTGAGCCAAAAAATAATATTCAAGAACCGAAATCAATTACCTTTGATTTGGTTAATCCGACCAAAAAATTAGTCCATGTGGAAAGTGCCACAGCGCCTTTCTTCTTGGCAATGAGTGAAAGTTTCCATCCTCAATGGCAACTGCAAATGAATAATGAGAAAATACAGGGATTATTTGGGAAATGGTGGCCCTTTGTGAAGCCCGACAGAGTGAGTGATGATAAACATTATAAATTGGATGATTTTCTGAATGCTTGGTATGTCGAACCGGAAGTTTTGTGCCAAAATAATTCTGCTTGTACGAAAAATGACGATGGATCTTACAATATTGAGATGGTAATTGAGTTTTGGCCTCAACGCTGGTTCTACTTTGGTCTGATTATCTCTGTGACGACACTTTTGGGATGCATCGGCTACTTAGTTTATGAATTTATCAAGAAGAGAACGTTGAAAGGGGAAATTGAAAAAATGAGAAGCCGAATTTCTGCACTTAAAAGATTTTTGGTGGGAAGCTGGCTTTTTGTCAGGGGAATTAAGAAAAAAGATGTTGTGATGAGCTTTCGGTCTATTGTTGGACAGATTAAAGAGATTTTGAGAGAAGCAAAAAATATATCGAGAATATTTTTTCAGAAATCTATTCCTCGGTTTAAAAAATTTAGTATTGATTTTGTTGAGAAGGCTCAAGAAACTACTAAAAAAGCTAAACCTTGGATCGGCAAGACAATTGAAAAGATTAAGCTACGGGCGG
>CALFZX010000040.1 GCA_937952315.1 uncultured bacterium | reverse complement strand
TCAATCAGGTAGTTGCCGGATGAGCAAGAATCGCGAAAAGAGGTGTATAAAAAGTTTGTGCCGGCTTTTGTGTCGGAACCTAAGTAAAAAGTTAGCTAGGCGCTTAAAAATAATTACTGAAGCACGAGCGAAACTTCAAAAGCCCTTTTGAATTGGTGGTTTAAGGAACCGCACACGATTTTTGCCAAAGACGGCACGGCAATCCCGTTTCAGTATTACTACGCTCAAAGAGAAGCGGTGGAAACGATTATCTGGATTTATGATGTTGAAAAAGTTGCCAATAAATACGATTTGATCAAGTTTGATAAATTAGGACGAGTAAGCCCGAATATGTTCACCGAGGACTGGCTCCGCTTTGTGATTAAAATGGCAACCGGTAGCGGAAAAACAAAAGTGATGAGTTTGCTTTTGGCTTGGTCTTATTTTCACAAGCTCTACGAGGAAAATTCGGAACTGGCCAAAAACTTTTTACTGATTACGCCGAACATTATCGTTTTAGATAGAATCAAAACCGATTTTGAAGGATTGAAGATATTTTATGAAGATCCGATTTTGCCGGACAACGGCTATGGCGGACAAAATTGGCAAGACGATTTTCAAATTAAACTGCACTTGCAGGACGAAGTCGGCACAGTTTCAAAATCTGGAAATATTTTTTTGACCAATATTCACAGAGTTTATGAAGGCAGTATTAATGAAGCGAGCTTTGAAGACGAGGACACCTCTGATTATTTTTTGGGAAATAAAGTTGTCGGCAAAACTAATGATTCAAAAATTGATCTGGGCGAAATAGTCCGTGATGTTGATGAGTTAATGGTTATCAACGATGAAGCTCACCATATCCATGATCCAAAAATGGCGTGGTTCAAATCAATTGAAGATATTCATAATCAATTACTGCAAAAAGGCAAAAAGTTGGCTTTGCAAATTGATGTTACGGCTACGCCAAAAAATAATCGCGGGGAAATTTTTGTGCAAACCGTTTCCGATTATCCTTTGGTTGAAGCGATACACCAAGGCGTAGTAAAAAATCCGGTTTTGCCGGATTCTGCCAGCCGAGCCAAACTGCAAGAAAAACAAAGCTCCATATTTTCCGAAAAATACGAGGACTATATCAGATTAGGTGTTGAAGAATGGGAAAAAACATACAAAGAGCTTGAGCCAACCGGTAAAAAGTCAATTCTTTTCATAATGACGGACGACACGAAAAATTGCGACGATGTGGCGGAATTTTTAGAAAAAAGCTATCCGCGATTAAAAGGCGCAGTTCTAACTATCCATACAAACAAGAGTGGTGAAATTTCAGAAACAGTTACCGGCAAAAAAGAGAAAGAATTACAGGAATTGCGAAAAAAAGCCAATGAAATAGACAGCATGGAAAGCCCCTACAAGGTGATAGTTTCCGTTTTAATGCTCAAAGAGGGCTGGGATGTCAAAAATGTAACGACTATCGTTGGTTTGCGCCCCTACGGGTCAGATTCAAAGATTTTGCCGGAGCAGACGCTTGGTCGCGGTCTTCGCCGAATGTTTTTTGGTCAAGATGTTGAGGAATATGTGAGCGTTATTGGCACGCCCGCCTTTATGGAATTTGTTGAATCTATCAAGGCCGAAGGCGTTGAGTTGGAAAAACGAAAAATGGATCGTTCCGGCACGCCAATTACACCTACGGTTATTGAAGTTGATACTCAAAATGTAAAAAAGGATATTGAGAATTTAGACATTGAATTGCCAGTTTTAACACCGAGAATACAGAGAGAATATAAAAATCTTAATTTATTGAATGTTGCCGGTTTTAAGCACGAAAAAATCTCAATAAAACAATTTTCAGAGGAAGAAAAGAAAGAAATTGTTTTTAAGGAAGTGATTGACGACAGACTTCATCACACAACGATTTTGAATAGCACCGTTGAACCAAACTATCAAAGCGTCGTCGGATTTTTTGTGCAAAGAATAATGAAAGAACTGCGTCTTTTTGGGTGCTATGACATACTTTTTGGCAAAGTAAAGGAATTTATCAGTGATGATTTATTCAGCGAAAAAGTTGATCTAAATGACGCAAATATTTTAAGAAATTTATCCGAGTTGGAGGCGGTAAAAACTATTGTGGAAACATTCAAAAAGGAAATAAACAATTTGACCGTGCAAGATGTTGGCGATACAGAAATAAAAAATTATCTCAAAATAAGCAGTGCAAGGCCGTTTGTTGT
>CALFZX010000039.1 GCA_937952315.1 uncultured bacterium | reverse complement strand
GCCGTGATTGTGAAGCAGGCGGCGAAACGCTATCGGCAGGTCGGCCTCATCACCGACTATTCACAAAAGGTCAGCCTGACTCAATCAAGCAATCAGTTGTCTCTTCTTGAAAGAATTTTTAGCCTCAATGAAGCCAAGGCGGAGGACACGAATGCCACCGAGTTGACCAATCTGGTTTCCGATTTAAAGAATCAGATCAGCGATCAAACTTCGGGCGCCACCACTTTTTCCCAGGACGATGCCATCGAAAAAATTATCGGCTCAGGCGATTCCCAAACGCGTGAAATGCTTTCTTTACTGCTTTTACTTTTGATTTACAAAAACGCTTTGGCTGAACCGCAGACTGACTTGAAGGCCCAGTGTGTCGCGGCGGGCGGCGAGTGGCTCAATGAAGCCTGCTCCGTTGATACCGGCGCTACTGCCGGCTCGAACGTCACCGCCCTCGGTTCCAAGAAAATCTGCGAAGAATCGGGCGGTACTTGGAAAACGGAATATCCGATGCGCAAAGTCTGCATGGCTCAATGCGGCGCCAAAGACGATGATTGCACCGATAGAATTTTAGCGGGTGAAATTGCAAATAAAGGTTGCGTCTGCCCGGACGGATCGTGTGTGACGGCCGTCGGTGACTGCTTGGCTCAAGATGCCAGCAAAACTGACAAGGACGAAGATGAAATTCCGGACGGCGTCGATAAATGTCCCAAGAGTAAGGACGTTGAATCGGGCGTTAGCATGAATGAACAAAGTGACACTTACGGTTGCACTTGCGCCGATCTCCAGGCCAAAGGACGCATTCAACAACGCCAATGTCCGGGAGCGGCCTGCGATGGATCCTATATGGTTACTTACGCTCAATCTTCCGGCACCGACTCCTGCGAAATGGGCAATATTATTCCTTTCTCCTGCGTTGCCAACCGCACGGCCGATCAGAATTGCCAAAAGGCAGCGGAGAGCGACAAAAATAAAAACGACAACAAAAGCGACAATATGGACTGGATGAAAATGCTGCAACAATTGATGCAAGGCGGAGGTGGCTCCGGCGGCGGCAGTGGAGGCGGCGGATCCGGCGGTGGAGGAGGCGGTGGCGGCGGCCAGCCTAACACCGGCGGCGACCCAGCATCAACTGGCCCAAGCTCCCCTACCGGCACAAAACCGACAGGAACAGGAGTGACACCAATCACTCCTTCTACAGACCCCCTAACACCTCCATCGACATTCTCTTTGGGACAAAAGGCTATCGACGAAAGATCTTCTTCACTAGGCGAAAAATTTTGGAATAAAAATGGGCCGAGTGATAAATTAACTCCGACCCCCTCTACTCCAAAAATTGAACCCAATCCCGGAGTAAATGATACTCTGGATAAAGCGAGGGGATGGACTGAAAAAGGGGAGTTTGAAGTAACCAACGCTAAGAGAGCTGTCGCCGAAGCACAAGCCAATGTAAACAAAATAGGTCAACAACCAGGACAAACATTAGACGACTTGGCCAAAGCTCAACAAACTCTTACGAAAGCCAAGGAAAGACTTAATCTTGCAGAACAAGAACTTAGAAGTGACCAAGCTAGAGCTAGCCAGATAGCAAATCCTCGCACTCCCGAACAAGTAGCAGAGGCAAAAAGGATTGGAGATTCTATTGCCCAACAAGAGCAAGCAGCTCGTGAAGCTTTTCTTAAGGGGACAGAAGAAAACCGCATCAATTCTCTGAGCGAACAAGCTAGTGCTGAAGCGGAAAATTGGAGGAGCGCAACTGATCAAGCTACAAGAAATGCAGCTGATAGTGCCCTTGATAGGATAGACCAGATCCAAGCAGCAAG
>CALFZX010000038.1 GCA_937952315.1 uncultured bacterium | reverse complement strand
CAAGAAATGCAGCTGATAGTGCCCTTGATAGGATAGACCAGATCCAAGCAGCAAGAGATCAGGCTGCTCACAATGCCGCTCAGGAGGCATACCAAAATAAAATCGACAGCCTCACTGAGGCCTCCAATAATTACACCAACAATGCTATATCTCAAGAATCTACCGCAAATCAGCTAAGAGCAGACGCTGACCAGTATTCCGCCGCTGCAGCACAAAACCAACAAACAATTGACAGAACTAGCGGTGAGATTGCTACATTGGAGGGTAAAGCACAAACCTACAGAGCTACTCTTTCAGAGCAAAAGTTTAATGAAGCTAACTCTAAGATAGAACAATTAAAAGCAGAAAAAGCTTCTGCTGAGCAATCGCTAGCAAGAAATACAGAATCGGCAAAGCAAGCTTTAACAGAAGCTGAGAGGCTAGATGCGGCAGCAGCTACAAATAGACAGCAAGCAGACGACTCCTTGTCAAGAGCAGAAGGATACAAACAAGAGAAAGCACAGGAAGCTCAAGATTTCAAAAATCAACAAAATAGAGACAACCCAACTCCCGATAAACCAGATCCCGCAGGAAGTCAAGCGTCGACAAAGGATCCAGCAAGTTTATTGGCGGACTCCAGCTCCAGCTCTCCCGATACTAAAGTTGAAGGAGCCAAAAACGGACTGGGAAAAGGTATATTTTCTGATAAACAAGATGGCTCGTCCGATTTTTGGACAGATTTGCAAAAAGATAACGCTCTAATTGGTAATGATATGTGGAATGATCCCAACATGAGTAAAAGTTATTCTGATAGAATGTTTGAGGAGAATATCGCACTAGATGAAACCGGTTTCGAGTCTTTTAAAAACCAAGTTCAGCCCGGTTTCGATAATTCTGGTATCCCAAACGAGAGCATCGGCGAATATGTTGGAACGCCCTCCAGTCCGTCAGTAGATAGTTTTTTTGGATTGAACGATGATTGGGGACTAAATCCTGCTGCCTTAAATGAACTAAAGGAGAAATTAGATACAGAAAAGAAACAAAAAGAATCCAGCGAAACGCCCCTAAACAAAAATCCCAACACGAACACGCAAGATCCCCAAGGAACCAAAGGAGGTACTGATTCCGGTGGAAGCAGCAGCGGTGGCCCTAAATAAACTATTCGTTCACCGAATTCAAAACATACGCACATGAGCAATAATTCCTCAAAAAATCGCGCTATTCTCACTCTTCAGCTCATCAGCATCGGGTGGCGGTAGTGTCTTTTCAAGTGCGCTTAAAGGACAACAGCGAGCTGTAACCGATTTTAAGTATGCTTAAAACTCGATAGAGTATCTCGATCCAACGACGAAATTTTGAAAAATAAAAAGAGAAATATTCTTGCGCGATTTTTGCGCGATTATTGCGCGACTATTTTTTGCATTTCCTATTTTTATGATACTTTAGGATTATCAGCTAACAAAAATAAATAGCCGGTCAATATCCAAAAAACAAAGCACTTATCGCCTTTCAGCCCCCAAAAGCAAAAAAGAATTGACAAAAAATAATAAAAATATAGACTATAAAAAAACCAATTGATTTTTTTAATTATATGATTAAAAAACTAAATCCAATTATGGTGCAGCAGGGGCTGAAAAATAAAGGTTTTTCAGTTTTTACGCCCAGAGAATTTGAGAGAATTTTCGGCGTATCTTCCGGAGCAGCCCGACAGTTTATTCACACTTATGTCGAAAAAAATTTTTTTATTAAATTAAGAAACGGCCTTTATATATTGGAAGAAAAGCAACCGCCAGTTTATTTTTTGGCCAATAGAATTTATCGGCCATCTTATGTTTCTCTTGAAACGGCTCTTTCTTACTACGGTATCATCCCGGAGACTATTTACAGCATTACTTCGGTAACATCAAAATCTACTCAAAAATTTGATACTTTGGGTATGAATTTCAATTATACTCGCATCAAACAAAAAGCTTTTCAAGGATACACCGTCAAAAAAGAAGCTGGCCATTCTTATTACATTGCTGAGCCCGAAAAAGCTTTAGCCGACTATTTATATCTCGTTTCCGTCGGAAAAAGAACTTGGAATGATCGTTTCTACACTAAAAATATTTCTCGAAAAAAACTTATTGCCTATGCTGATCTTTTCGAGCGAAGGAAAATAACCGAGCTTATTAAAAAAATATGATTTCCCTATCCACCATTGAGCAGTTAGCCAAAAGCCATCAAACCGATAAGGTGACCATTGTAAGAGAATACTTTCAGCACCTCTTTTTGTCTTATTTCTATCAAGAAAAAGAAACGGACAACATCTACTTTAAAGGGGGCACAGCCCTTCGAGTTATTTATCAAAGTCCACGATTTTCCGAAGATCTTGATTTCAGTGCCACCAATTCAACAGTTAGCTCTATTGAAAATGCCATTGTCACCACACTTATAAAAATTAACAAAGAGGGAATAAAAACCGAAATTAAAGAATCGAAACCTACTACGGGCGGTTATATAGGCATTGTGATATTCAGTGGTTTTGAGATGACGATCCCGATCCATCTGGAAATTTCTTTTCGTCGAGGAGTAAAGAGCGGGGAAACAGTAGTTATTATCAATGATTATCTTCCCCCTTACACCATAGTTCGCTTGAATGAAAAAAAATTGATCAATGAAAAAATTACAGCCTTGCTAACTCGTCAAAAACCGCGTGATTTTTATGATTTCTATTTTCTTCTTCGTTCTCGTTTAATTCAAGAAAAGGATAAGAAAATGTTCGAAACTGTAATTGAAACTCTCAGAAAATCTTCTGTTCGATTTGACAGGGAGCTAAAAGTCTTTCTGCCCAAAAGTCACCATATTCTTATTCGAGATTTCAAAAAAACACTTGAACAAGAAATTAGAAGATACATATAGAATAATATTTCCGAGAAAAATTTATATTATCGTATCCGCTTTGTTACATCATTTCAAGGAGTGTGGCTTCTTGAAATTAACTTATTTTGAGGATTCTGAATATTTTTTCTTTTTCATATTTTTATGATATTTTAGGATTATCAGCTAACAAAAATAAATGGCCGTTTCAAACCCCAAAAATAAAATCATCCTCACTCTTCAGCTCGTCACCATCGGGCTGTTGAGTGTTTGGTTGCTGGGCGGATTTGAGGCCGTTGGATATGAGGCGCGAGGGGCAACGACAACAATCCCCAAATGGACGGAGGTGCTCAAAAAACAGCTAACGGACATGCGCGATCCGAAAAATATTACCGATCCTGATTTTCTGACTACGCTGAAACTGGATGCGGAATACAATAAATACTCTGAGAGAGCCGTCAACGAGTTTATTCAAAAAAGCAATGTCAATGTGAACGCGACCATCGAGGCGGCGAAACAAATGGCCGGCGGAGAAAATGGCACACCGGAAATTCCTTACTACATAGAACCGAACCAATTCAAAAAAGTTTGCGATCAGAACAAATATATTCTTTACACCAGTGTCGGCGGTGCCAGCGGAAGGGACATGCGCAAACCCAAAGGCGGAGTCGGGCCGACTCAACCCCGAAACGCAAACGATAACAGTCCGACCGGTGGCAACACGGGAGAGCAATCTGTCTGGCGGGTTCCCACTTGTGAGGAGTTGGCTCAATGCCATTGTTGTATCAACACTTGTCTTAACACCGTTTTACGCACTATTCGAGTCGGCAAAAAAACCATTAAAATCATTGTCTGCTTACCGAATGTCGGTTTCGGTCCCATGGGTTGTTCCGCAATGTGTAAGGCGCCCATCGCCCGCACCGCCTGCACAGCCTACTCCGCTCCGACGCACGCCGGCGCTTATGATCGCGACTGTATGGGACGCGCTAACGGTTGTGAATCAACCGCTGGCTGTGAAATCATCATCAAAGATCCCGGCAACTCTCAATTTGAATTTGCACCGCCCAATTCAGACACTTATACTAAGTCCAAACGAGGCGACAATGCCGTTCCTCCCGGCGGGAAAGTGAAAAAACTGGGTGGACCGAGCGTTCAAGATTACGGCTGGATCGGCCAGCTCAGCTCCGAAACGGGAAAATGTTGCAAGTGTATTCAGAGTCCTTAAAAATAAAAAATTATTTTATCTCAATGGGCGATTTTATCCGCGAACACAAAATTTTAGCCTTCAGCACAATTGCAATTATTTTTCTACTTTTTGCGATTGGGATTTTTGCTATTTTTAATGCCGAGGAACCGAACCAATCACCGATCAACTTGGCCTCAAACGAACCGAAGCAGATTACAGCCAACGGTTCTTACGCTTCCACCGTCGCATATTCGACAGATCAATCAAACGACGGCAACCTTATTCACTCCTACATCACCAGACCGGAAGCGGAGGCCTATTTTCAAAAGCAAGAGGACAGCAACAGTAGCGAAAACAACAATGAGAATACGGACGATGAAGAAGTTTTTTCTTTTGAGGAGACTCCCGCCCTCACCGTATTTAAAGAATATTTCGGTGAAGATATTTTCAATCCCGAGACTAATGAAGGAGCCGTAAATATAGCCAAAGAATTGGTTTCCAGCGGTATGAACAAAATTGCGGCGACAGACATGAAAACCACCTTGGACACCATGGTTAAAGAAAAAACAACTAATTATACTCCTTGGTCTATCAGTAAAAAATATCATGAGCTGAAAAAAGAACCTCTGTACGAAAAAATCGAGGAAGAAACGGGGGAAGTCTATCATGTTTACGATGTCGTGGACAAAAAAGTGAAAATTCTTGAAACGCCGGCCATGCAAGCTTGGAGCGACACCGCCGGTAAAAATATTTTTGATCCAACCAACACGCCCAACGCTTTCGATGTGGCAAAAATCATGACCGACGAGACGGTCTCCAAATTAACCTACGGTGAGGTGTTCGAGCTCTTAAGCCTCGCCAAAAAAGAAGGAGAGAATCTTGATTTAGGCACTTTGGCAGAAAAAGTCAACGAGGCTTTCGGCGGACAAGAAAATTTGCCGGAGAACTTAAAGGTGGCGCTGAATGATTTAAATAAAATTGCAAGTAGCGCTCGAAACGGAAATGTCAATTCTTCAACCGTTTCCGATCTTTTTGGACTGCTCAAAAAAACGGCGGAAAAACAAAATATAAACACCAATGTTGATCTCGGTAATCTGCCCAGCAATCCGCTCCAAAACACCAATACGAATCAAGCAATCCCGACCAATCCCTTAGGAACGACGACAAACAATCAGAACCAAAATCAAGCTTTGCCCATCAACCCCTGGGGCAATGGCGCCAACAGCAACACCAACGGTCAAATAGAAAATTCAAATCAAAACGGTTTTTTCAGTGATCCCAATCCGGCCGGCACGATTGTCAGCTCCTCCGGCGGAGATGACGGCGGAGGTGGAGATGAGAAAGGGCAAGATCCGATGCAAATGATTCAACAAATTATGGGAATTCTCGGACTGTTAAAAATGTTACCCGAAACTTTGGCTGGCTTACTGGGTGGTGGTGAGCAGGAGACCGGCAAGGGCAAACAAGGAGGAGATAGCCCTCAAGGTCCGTAGAAATTGCTTTTTGAAAAGGCTTATTTTATAATGAACAAGACATGTCATCAATAAAAAATATAAAATGAAACGAAAAATAAGTTTTGGATTGTTTATTTTTTTTCTTATCGGACAGCTCAGTCTGCCTGTTTTTAGTCTGGCTGCGGAGCCGATTACCGGTCTGAAAAAAGTTTCCGAGTTTAAAGCGGACGACCTGCTCAATCTTCTCAACAGCAAAATCGATATTAAAAGCTTTTTGGGCAAGCCGGTCAAAATTCCGCTGACTTTCGAAGGTGGCGCCACCGATTCAATCTATCTCGTTCCGCCTCAGTTTTTCATCGACCAAAAAACTCAAAAAATCACCGTCACCCCGACCAGAACAATGTATTTAGCCGACGGTAAAAGCGTCAGCGAGGAAAAAATAAAATTCGTGCGAGACGAACTGGAGAAAGAACTGAATAAAATTATGGCGGAAAAAAAAGATCTGATTGAGCAGTTAAGAGCCGCACTGCTTAATCAAAGTTTCTCCAAAGAGCAACTGCAAGCTAAATTTAAAATAAAGCTTGATCCGGAACAAAGCTCTTGGCTCGAATGGTTTCTCCCTTTTGTCAAGGCGGAAGATGACATTAACGCCAACACGAACATAGACATAGATGCACTTCAACAACTGCTTACGCAGACTCAAACTTCAACCGGCACCGCCACGGAAGGGTTAACGGAAGATGACGCTTTGGCGGAAATCATCTCCTCCGACAACCCAAAGTCGAGAGAATTACTTTCCTTGCTTCTGCTACTTTTGATTTATAAAAACGCTATCGCCGAAGCGGATAATACCGACAAAACAACCTGCCTCGCCAAGGGAGGAGAGTGGATCGCCGAAAAATGCGCCTATCCTGAGACGGAAGCTGTCTCCGCCGACGAGAAAAAGACTTGCACCGAGAGTGGCGGAGAGTGGAAAAGCGATTTTTCTCAAAGAAAAATCTGTATGGCTTTTTGTGGCGCCACCGATGATGGTTGCACCGATAAAATTCTGGAAGAAAAAATCGGTCGCTCCGGCTGTATTTGCCCCACCGGCCAATGTGTAACGGCGGCCGGTGACTGTTTAGCTCAAGATGACAGCAAAAAAGATAAAGATGAAGATGAAATTCCCGACAGCGTCGATAAATGCCCTAACACAAAGGATCAAGGAGACGGCGTCAATTTGAATGAATCAAGCGCCGATTATGGTTGCTCCTGCGCCGATCTTCAGGCCAAGGGCCGAATTCAGCAACGCCAGTGCCCCGGCGGAGGTTGCGATGGGGCTTATTTGGTTCAATATAATCAATCTTCCGGCACCGACTCCTGCCAAAACGGCGTGATTTCCCAATTTAATTGTGTTGCCAATCGTTACCCCAGCCAGCAGTGTCAGCCACCCCAGAATAATAACAACAACCAAAACCAAAATAAGAACGATAACAACAGCTGGCAAGACATGCTGAAAGACTTGATGGGTAACAAGGATAATGGTAATGGAGGCGGTCAGCAAGGTGGAGGTCAGCAGGGTGGAGGAGATCAGGGTGGTGGAGACCAAAAAAGCGGCTGCTCAAGTTGCGGCCAGCAACCGCAGCAGACAGAACAGCAGAAACAAGAAATAGAAAGAAGAATTAACGAACTACCAAACTTAACAGAAAAAGACGATGAAATTTTTGATAAAGCTCTGGAAGAGTTAAATAAAAAGGCAGAGAATACCGATTTAACACAAGAACAATATGACCAAGAGTACCAAAGATTAAGAGATGAACAGTTTGATAGGCAACTGGTAGAGTTAAACAGACAAGCTGAGAACACAGCAATGACCCAAGATCAGTATGATGCCAAACTTCAACAGATAGAGACTCAAAGAGATCAAGGCAAGCCGGTTCAATCCGAGACAAATTCCACTAGCCCTGATGGGTCGACAACCACTACAAAATACGATCCGAACGGCAAACAAGTTGAGACCTCAACCACAGAGCCAAGCATGTGGGACTACCCTCAAGATTCCAAAGAACCATCGTCCCAGCCGCCAGGAAGCACCAAACCGATGGACGATACTATCGTAAATCCCAATATCGGTCCGTCTAGTCCCAGAATCGAGAGAAATCCCGACGGCTCCTTAAAAAAAATTGGCGACGTAGATGTAGTAGAAGCTTCTTATACCCCCATTACAGGCACAGATACCCGAACAGATACTGAGAAAATGAATGACTGGTGGAGTAATCCGACTAATAATGATATCGTTGGAAGTAGTTTGTTTGATAATAACAGAGCTTTATCCGAGGGAGATTTCGATATTTTTTCCCAGCAAGCGGAAGCCATGCGACAAGACCTCAGACTTCCAGAGTTAGAAAAGCCCTATATCGGCACTCCCGAGTCTAACAATTCGCTTCCAACCAATCCGGCCAATGACCCGGGATGGGGAAGTTATAATGATACGAATTTTAGCTCCGATGAACTGAGATATTTAGAAAAATACTACACCGGTTTGGGCATGAGCCCTGAGGAAATAAAAGAATTGATCAATAGCTTTCTTTCAGAAAAGACGGGTCCAGGAGACCCCCAAGGAGCCGAAGAGCAAGAAGACAAAGCTCCCAAAGAAGAAACCCCCTCCCAGGAACCTACTCCCGCGGAGTAAAAATAAGTAATGTATAAATAAGTAAATACTCCACCTTTATCAATAATTTTAGGAAATAAATTTACAGACAAATCTCTATGAGTAATCCAAATCGTTTTCTTAAAATCAGCTTAATTATACTATCTTCAGTGTTTCTCTTCACTTTTGCCAATGTGCAGTTTAGTAAATCCGCTGAGACTGTAACCGTTTCCGCCTCACTTTTCGAATCGTTGCTGAAAAAAATAGATTCCTTGGTGGCGGAAGTGAGCAGCCTAAAAAAAACTGTTGCCGACTTCATCAGCCGCGAGAACAAGCAGACTCCTTCAAGCGACAGTGAATCGACTGAAAATAATACCCAGACAAATCCTACCGGTAATTCAGATCAGACTTCCAATCCGGCCACTGATAGCGGTTCCACCGAAAAAGCTCTCGATAATCTCACTAATTCTTACGGCGGACAAACCCAAAGTACCGGTGGAAACACCAACAGCGGCAGCAACAACTCCAATCAAAACACCGACAAAAGTTTGACTTCGGAAATCGGCGATTGGTTCAAAAAAGTCCTCGGACTCGACAAACAAAAAAGCCCGTCTTCCACTCCGCAAAAGCAGGAGCAACAGCAACCCGCACAACAACAACAGCAACCCAGCCAACAGCAGCAACAACAGGGCCAACAACCGTCCGGCCAGGAGAACGGTACCAGCAAAAAGCCTTTCAAGCTTGAACCCAATCAATTTAAAAAGAAATGCGGGCAAAATATTTATAAACTCCATTATCGCATTGGCGGTATCGGTAAGAGAGACATGCTAAAACCCACTGCCAAAGAAGGCACCGGCGCTGGAGGCAAAGAAGATACCGGGGAATACATTTTTCAAGTTCCAACCTGTGCCGAATTGGCCGAATGTCATTGCTGTTGCAACACTTGCGTAATACCAGAAACGGAACCGCCGTGCATTATACCGGGCTGGGTTTTTGCTAAGAAAGGTTGTGCGCAAGGATGCTCCGACAAATGCGATGCTAATTGTGAAAAAGGATGCAAGGACTGGAAAAAGCCAACTCCGCCACCGGGAGCGCCCTTTGATCGAGACTGTGAATGCCAAATGGAAGGTTGCCCCGACGGTAAAGATTGTAAGATATTTATTGACGATGAAGGAACCACCGCTTTTGACTTTACTAAAAAAGATGGCAATCCGGAACAATTTTTCCCCGGTGCCGGTTACGGTTATTTTAAAAATGGCAACGGTCCCAACGAAGAAGGATCGAAAATAAGAAGTAATAGCGGCAACGACACCAACGATCACGGTTGGATAAAGAGACTGGAAGAAAAACCCGGTGTCTGTTGTAGCTGTACCCAACAATAGTCGCTTACTTTAACACAAAAAAAGACGCTTTTTCGAGCGTCTTTTTCCATTGAGAAAAATATTTTTTATTCCGGTGCAGAGAGCTTATCGATGACGCCGGGATCCGGTTCGATATCGAGATTATTTCCATCGGGAGGAGTTATCTGGGCGTTAGAAACCGCCTGTGGATCAAGCACAAAATTCTCGTCGGCCGTTGCCTTGTTTTCACTCTCCTCAAGATTCGAGTTTAAGTTGGAATTTTCATTTTTTGGCATCGTTGGCTGAGCGAGCGAATCAAGTTGCTGTCGGCTTGCCTCATCAATCTTGAAATAGGCGTATGCCCCGATTAACAGGATAACTATCGCGATTGGCAGAACAATTTTGAATATCTTTTGCCAGTTTTCCATTTTTTAGTTTATTTTTTAGTTTATTTTTATTTATTTTAAATTGGTTTTATAATAAAACAAATTTGTTCTATTCGGATATTTAAATATTTTTCCTTTTATTTATTTTGACTTAAAATTTATTCAGACTTCCCAATAAAAAATCAAAAATAAAAAAATAATGGATAACGAAGAAAAAGACTCGGTCAGTGAAACCGAAGAAAAAAGCAAAAAGACCGGGACGCTTAATTTGGAAAGTGTTTCAATCAGCACGCTTAAAGACGATTTGGAGAAAAAAGATAATCCGGACAATGAAAAAGATAAAGCTGGCGGAGGCAACAGTTGGTTTAGCTTTTTAGCGAAACATCAACCAACGACCGATTCTGCCAACCCAACTCAAAATTCGTCTGAGCCGAAGACAAAGCAATCGGAAGGCGAAAGAACTGATTCGACAGTGGCGTCGCCCGCTGAAGATGAAAATAAAATCGTTGAGGAAAATAAAAAAGATTTTGCGGAGATAACCAATCAAGGAATAGAAGAGTTAAAAATTGAAAATGATCTGGAAAAGCCGGTAGAGGCTCCGCCCGCAACGGAGAGTGAAGTGGTCAAATCGCTTGGAAACGAAGGTCAAGACAAAAAACCGAGCCTGCTGGAAAAACAGTTAGAGGCGTTCAAGTCTATCGGGGCACCGAAAAATCTTCCCGTCTCCGAGCCGACAAACGAAACCGAAGGTGGCGAATTTGAGGCTAATCCAACGGAAGGACCGTCCATCGAAAAAGAAAAAGATAATCCGGTTCCCCCTCTTTCTTCCTTCATTGCCCCGAAGATAGAACCGAGCACCCAAAACAAACTTTCTGAAATGCTAGCCGGAAAAGATACTTCGTCAGAACCAAATAATGAAGAACCCGTTCAAACTGCCGATTCGGAAAAAGCCGAACAGACCGACAAGGAATCAAGCGGTGAGGAATCTTTGCCCGATATAAACTTACAGGAAGATGATCCGACCGCCAAAAAAGATCCGATCAAGTTTATGTCCGCCGAACCAACCGTCAAAGATGAAGAATCAATAGAAAAAGACGATGACGCCCTAAAAAATCCCTTTACCGCTCGCTTAGAAACAAAGCCGGGCGGAGACAAGTCTCTTCTCCAAGCGGTGGAATCCGCTTTGAATTATTCCGCGCCGGCTGAATATGCGGAGGAAAGAGAGAAAATGGAAAGCCAAAATGACGAAAACGGTGAAACACCAACCATTGAAACAGGCGTTAAGCCAAGTAAAAACGGTTTGGATAAAAAATGGTTTATAATCGGCGGAGGAGCTCTGGCCGGAGTGGTTGTTCTTGTTGTAGTCGTAGTTTTGATGACTGGCGGATCGAGCAAACAACCGGCCAACGCCAACCAAAACCAGAACATCGCTGTCTCCAACACGAACGACAACGAACCGATCAGACCGCTGAATACTAACACAAACAAGAAACCGGTGGTTACGATGCTTAAAGCTCCAAGAATTATTCCCAATGTCGAAGAAATAAAAATAGCGGAAAAAACCGAAATCAATTCTTATCTAAGCGAAATGCGCACCGGTGGCGGAGTTTCAAAAATGACTCAGCTGATCTTTATTGACACCAACGGATCCGCTATTTCCTTTAAAGATTTAATGGACAACACTGAAATTTCAATTCCCGAAAAAGTCCTGCTGGACCCGACCAAATCAGCCGCCATGCTGGTGGCCGATTTCTTTTCCGGCAAATCGATTCTCGGTTTAGTGATTAAGTCGCAGAGCGACACGATAACCACTTTGGAAAAAATGAAAACCTGGGAAGCCACTATGATCATCGACTTGAGCGAACTCTGGAAAGGAATAATTATTGACAACCCCAACGCTTATTTCGCCGACAGCGGTGTTTTCAAAAATGGAAGATTTGCTCTGATTGACAAAAAAAGTGGACTTTCTCTTGATTACTTAGTGGAAAATGGCTATATTTTCATTGCCTGCGGAAGAGACAGTATGACTGTTTTAAGAAGCAAATTTATTCCACCGAACGGATCCGCTCCGACAACTCCCGAGCCGAATCCGACTTCTCCAAATCCGGATCCAACACCAAAAACAATCGAGGACGACAACGCCAATGCCAACAGTAATAGCAACCCTCAAGCCAATAGCAACAAAAATTTAGATCCCCCTTTACCACCGGAATAGTCATTTTTGTTGAACGCTTTTGACCCCGCAAACCCCGAGAGCGCAATTTTTCGGGGTTTTTTTGAACTTTTTAAAAAGCTATGTTAAAAACTAAGTGAACAAAAAATAAGTCATTTAAACTAATCAATATGCTAAGCAAAGAAAAGAAGAGCAAGATTATCGGAAAAACTTCACTTCACGCGAAGGACACCGGTTCGGCAGCCGTTCAAGTCGGTCTTTTAACGGAAAGAATCAACAATCTCTCCGATCATTTAAAGAAAAACAGTAAGGATAAACACTCCCGACGCGGTCTTTTGAAAATGGTGGTGCAGAGAAAAAAAATGCTTGATTATCTTAAAAACACCCAGGAGGAAGTTTATCTCAAAGTCACCAAAGAGCTGAAATTGAAGCAAAAATAAAACAATTTTAAACTAGCTTATAATTCCATGGAAAAATCCAGTCCCAATCAGTCAGTTGTGCGCGTCTCAACCGAAATCGCCGGTCGCGAACTTGTTTTTGAAACCGGTCGTTTGGCTCATCAAGCCAACGGAGCTCTAACCGTCACTTACGGCGAGTCCGTTGTTCTGGCCACAGCCGTAATGAATCCAAAACCTCTTTCCGGAGTTGATTTTTTTCCTTTAACCGTGGACTACGAGGAAAATTATTACGCCGCCGGTAAAGTGCGCGGAAGTCGTTTTGTCAAAAGAAAAGGTCGACCGACCGACGATGCCATTTTAACCGGTAGAGTAGTCGATCGAAGCATCAGACCTTTTTTTCCCGATGGAATGAGAAACGAAGTGCAAGTAATTGTTACCGCTCTCAGCTTTGACCGTGAAAATGATCCGGAGTTTATGGCTCTGGCTGGCGCTTCTGCCGCTCTCGCCATTTCCGATATTCCCTTTGAAACAATACTGGGAGGCGTTAAAATCGGAATGGTTGACGGCTCCCTGGTCGTCAATCCAAAACTGACGGAAAATGGTAAGAATCAACTCGATTTGACAGTTTCTTCCACGAAAGAAGGAAAAATTGCCATGATTGAGGCGGGTGCCAAAGAAGTCCCGGAAGAAAAAATCAAAGAAGCTATCGCCTTGGCCGAGAAAGAAAACCAAAAAATTATTTCTCTAATTGAAGATTTGGTTGCCAAAGTCGGTAAAGCAAAAAAAGAAGTGCCTTTGGTTGAATTACCGGAAAATATCGTCAAATTCGCTAAAGAAGAGACTAGTGAAGAAATCAATAAACTTATTGATTCTTATCAAACTAAACAAGAATTCGAAACTCAACTAAGAGAATACAAAACATTGATTGTTCCTTCACTGGCTGAAAAATTTCGAACGAAAAATTCCGAGAATGAACAAGACAATCTTGAAGGATTGATAGGTGAAGCAATCGACAAAGTAGTCAAATTGAGAATTCGATCAATTTTCAATGAGGAAGGTCGTCGTCTGGACAGACGATCCGTCAGTGAAATTCGCCAACTTCAAATAGAGGCGGGAGTTCTCCCCAGAACTCACGGTTCCGCTATTTTTGCGCGTGGCTTTACTCAGGGTCTGACAACCGCTACTCTCGGATCGCCGGGAAGCGCTTTGGTGCTGGAAGGCATGGAGGAAGATATCGATCAGAAAAAGCACTATATGCATTTTTACAGTTTTCCTCCCTTTTCCGTCGGAGAATGCCGACCGAACAGAGGACCGGGAAGAAGAGAAATCGGTCACGGCGCTCTCGGAGAAAGAGCTTTGGAGCCCGTCATTCCCTCGAAAGAAGATTTTCCTTACACAATCGTTATGCACACGGAAATTATGAGCAGTGACGGATCAACTTCTATGGCTAGCGTTTGCGGTAGCACTTTAGCTTTAATGGACGCCGGCGTGCCTATTAAAAAACCGGTAGCTGGCATTGCTATGGGCTTGATGTACGATCCGGATAAAGATAAATACACTGTTATAAACGATCTTTGTGCTTTGGAAGATTTTTCCGGTTTCATGGATTTCAAAATGGCCGGAACCAAAGATGGCGTCACCGCCATTCAAATGGATATCAAGCTCAAAGGATTGCCGATTGAAGTTATCAACCAAGCCATCGATGATTCTAAAGCCTCTCGACTTCAAATTTTGGAGGCAATGAAAGCGGTCTTACCTGAGCCCAGACCGAATCTTTCGCCCTATGCGCCCCGCGTTGTTTCAATGCAAATTCCGGTGGACAAGATTCGCGAGGTAATCGGGCCCGGCGGAAAGAAGATCAACGAGATCATCGATCAAACCGGCGTCACCATTGACATTGAACAAAGTGGCTTGGTCCAAATTTCTTCCGAGAATGAAGCCTCTATTGAACAAGCAATGGCGATTATTCGCAGTATTACAAAAAAAGTGGAAGAGGGTGAAGAATACGAAGGCGAAGTGGTCAAAATTATGGATTTTGGCGCCTTTGTGCGATTAACTCCAAATCAGGACGGAATGGTTCACATCTCGGAAATAAAAAAAGAAAGAATTGAGAATATCCGCGACCATCTGAGAGAAGGCGACACGATAAAAGTAAAAGTGAAAAAAATCGATCCAACCGGTCGCATTAGTTTGACTATGATTTTTTAAGTTAAAAATGTCGAGAAAATTGTCTTCTTGCCAGAAGCTGGAACGATCTGTTTTAGAGACATTGCTTTATTTTTGGACGGAAAAAAAACCTCTTTTTCTAGGAGAAATCGAATATTTTTTAATAAGGTCGCAAAAAAATGGCCCGACCTTCGATTCGCTCAGAAAAGCTCTTGACGACTTAAGCGAAAAAGGCTTAATTATTCAGAAAAAGGGGTTTTATCTACCTAAAGTCCCCGGCGAAAAAAATTTTTCTTGGCTCAGCCAGACCAACCGAATTAAAGAAGCGCACAAAAGGATAGAATTAACGGCAAAAGCTCTTCGTTGGCTCTCAAAAATCAAAATGATCAAAGAAATTTATCTCTGTGGCAGTGTGGCCGGACGAAATTGCTCCGAGCAAAGTGATATCGATTTATTAATTTTAACCAATCAAAATCGCGCTTGGTCAACTCGTTTTTGGCTCACTCTTGGAGCTTGGCTCTTCGGAAGGAAGAAAAAAGACGGTCAACCTCGCAAAAATCGCTTCTGTCTCAATCATTACCGTGATTTAAAGCATTTAAAACTGGAAAAACCCCTGAAAGATCTTTATTCGACCAAAGAGTATCTGCAAATGATTCGCCTCTTTGGCTCCAGCACTCAAAAATGTCCTTTTCTGGAGGTTAACCAGTTTTGGATTAAAAAATTTATTATTCAAGCAAGCAAATTCAAACCGGCTCTTTTTACTCAGCCCTTACCGAAAAAAAGATTTGTAAAATTTAATTTTTTAGGTCAAAAAATCGAGACACTACTGCGCTTGATTCAAATCAATAAAGTCAATCTTGCCGGCAAGTCTGAAACGATTAAATTGGACAGAAGCAGAATTATATTGGAAAATGGAGTAATAATGTTTCATCTTAATCCGAAATCGCCGTTGATTGCCCAGCGATTTGCCCACTTAAAAAATAAATTTCTTGCTTTTAAAAATGAGTAATCAATTTTCACCGGAAGAGGAAACTTCCGTCATAGATTTTGTCACTTTACCCAGTAAAAAAAAGGAGGATCGAGTTTTAGACAGTACTCTTCGCCCCCGCACCTTTGAAGATTACATCGGCCAAAAAAAAGTGAAGGAGAGTCTCTCAATTATTATGGAGGCAACTAAATTACGCTCCGAGCCCCTGGAGCATCTGCTCTTTCACGGACCGGCCGGACTGGGAAAAACCACTTTGGCTCATATTATCACCTATGAGATGCGCAGTAAATTGAAAATCACCTCCGGACCGGCGCTGGAAAGAACGGGTGATCTCGCATCATTATTAACTAATTTGGAAGACGGCGATATTCTTTTTATTGACGAAATTCATCGACTCAATCGAACTGTTGAGGAAGCACTCTATCCGGCTATGGAGGATTTTCGCTTTGATATCGTCGTTGGCAAAGGACCTTCCGCTCAAGTACTCGAATTGAATTTACCTCGTTTCACTCTAATCGGCGCCACCACTCGCATTGGGCTTCTCACTAACCCGATGCGCTCTCGTTTTGGCGGACTTTTTCGTCTCGATCTTTATTCTGTCGAAGAAATTGAAGAAATTGTCAACAGATCGGCCGGCCTGCTCCAAATTCCCGTTGAACCGGCGGGTGCTAACGCGATTGCCCGTTGCAGTCGCCACAATCCGCGCGTAGCTAATCGGTTGCTAAAAAGAGTTCGCGATTTTGCCGAAGTTCGGGGCAAGGGCGTTATTACGGAAAAAATAGCCAACGAAGCGCTTAAAATGATGGAGATAGACGAAATCGGACTGGAAAAAGTCGACCGATGCATCTTAAAAGTTATTGTCGAAAAATTCAACGGCGGACCGGTCGGTATCCAAACTTTGGCCGCCGCCGTCGGTGACGAAGAGGACACTCTGGTTGATGTTTATGAACCTTATTTGATGGAACTGGGCTTCCTGGCCAGAACCCCGAGAGGAAGAATCGTCACTCCGGCCGGTTATTGTCATCTGGGCTTGGAACCGCTAAATTAAATTGCAATTTTCAATTTCTAAACAATAATTAATTTATCAATATTTTAATTTTTCGAATAAAACAATCGTTGAATTGAAAATAAATCTTTATGTTTCTTAAAAAACAAATTCAAAACAAAAAATTGTCCGGAATGTCTTTGGTTGAACTCATAATCACCCTCGCTATTTTTGTTTTAGCCATTTCCGGCATTACCTATCTGGCTTTTTCCGGTTTTCGTTATTACCAATTTACAATCAATCAAGGCCAGATTTTAGAAGAAATTCAAAAAAGTGTCGCTCCTATCACTCGGGAAGTAAGAGAAATGCGCCAGGCCGATTCCGGCGCTTTCGCTATCGAATTGGCAGACTCCGATCAATTGATTTTTTTTGCCAATATTGATGATGACACCGGAGTAGAAAGAATCAGCTATTCTCGAAACGGAGATTGTTTGGTAAAAGACATCATCAAACCGACCGGAAGTCCGCCTCGCTATCTTGACGAAAACGAACAAAGCGCTAATATAACTTGTAATGTTGGTAATCGTGCGGAAGAGCCGATTTTTACTTACTACAATAATTATCCAGGTTTAACCAATCCGTTGTCTTTACCGGCTCAAGTGCATCAAGTAAAGATTATCGGTGTCTATCTGCGAATCGAGTCAACCGGCAAGAACCCTCTTCCCAAGAGTAAAGTAATCTCCGAATATATTCGACCTCGAAATATCAACAAAGAGGAGGAAAATTGATTTTTAAACTTTTACCATGTCTCTTCAAGTCGGCATCGTCGGTCTGCCCAATGTAGGCAAATCGACTCTTTTTTCCGCTCTAACCAAAAATGAAATTGAGATAAATAATTACCCTTTTTGCACTATCAAACCGAATATCGGCGTCGCTCCGGTAGCCGATGAAAGACTCGACGATCTCTGGAATCTTTTTCCGGAGAGTAAAAAAATCGCTACTATTCAAGAATTCGTCGATATCGCCGGACTGGTTAAAAATGCTCACAAGGGCGAGGGGCTGGGTAATCAATTTCTTTCCAACATTCGCAATGTCGATATGATCCTCGAAGTGGTAAGAGCCTTTCCCGGAGCCGACATAAAACATGTTGAAGATCATCTTGATCCCTTGAGAGACATCGGAATAATTAAATCCGAATTGATTCTTTCTGATTTAGAAATAATCGCCAAAAGAAAACAAAAACTGGCCAAAATGAAAAGATCGCCCGGCTCGGAAGGAGCGGAAGCAGAAATAGAATGGGAGATTTTAAATATTTTTGAACAAAATCTTAACGAGGAAAAATGGCTTAATCCGCTACCGACAATGCCGGAGAAATTAGCCTTAAAAGCTAAGGATCTCAGTCGTAATTTTTCCCTGATTACCACCAAACCTCTTCTTTACGCCATCAATATTTTAGAAGATCAAGATAGGGAAAGACTAAAAACCGATTTAGCTAAAATCGGCCTAGCTGAAGAAGATTTTGTCTTTATCGACGCCAAACTGGAAAAAGAATTGGACGAAATGACCGAAGAAGAAAAAAAGGAGCTTGGCCTTAAAAGCGATTTAGACAATCTAGTTCGTCAATCTTACGGTAAATTAGGTCTATTGACTTTTTTTACTTCCGGAGAAAAAGAAACTCGCGCTTGGACAACTGAATTCGCATCCTCCGCCCCCGAAGCCGCCTCCGCCATTCATTCAGATTTTGAACGTTACTTTCTTTTTGCCAACATTATCAATTGGCAGAGATTGATTGATGCCGGTGGTTGGAAGAAAGCCAAAGAAATCGGTGCCATTCGTCGTGAAGGCAAAGATTATAGAATGCAAGAAGGCGATGTGGTTGAATTCGTGATCGGAAAAAGATAGAAAAATAATTTTTCTGGCCGACAAAGCAATCAACGGTTTTGGAGTTTCTCTTTAAAATAAAAATCACCCCTTGAGGTGATTTTGAAAATGTTGCGGGGGCAGGACTCGAACCTGCAACCTCGAGGTTATGGGCCTCGCAAGCTACCATTGCTCCACCCCGCGATGGGCTAAATTTATCTTCCTCAATACTGAAGATAAAAAACGGTTTTGTAAAGTTTTTGCGATTTTAATACGGTTAAAAATTAATAAATATTTACCCAGACAAGCTGTTTATCATAATCAAACAGAAATTCCAAAACATATTGGCGACCACCGAAATTGTGGAAAAGACCGAATTGGCCGGTTTTGCTCGCATTATTTTGGCTTATCGGTGCATCTTCTTTGAGAAAACTCCCTGTCTCTAAAAATTTGGTTTTTAATTCCCCCAAATCACTTTCAGTGAATTTTTTTTTCATTAGATATTGGAAAGTAAAGGGAGTGCTTCTAAGTTGACCCGCCTCGACAATCTTTGTTTCTTCAAAAACTTTTTTAAAATTCCGCACCAAATATTCATTGATTTCGATCCCCGCTTCAAGCTCAATTTGAATTTCATTCGCCTCGGCAAAAGCGGGATTTAGGTTTTCATCCGGCTCTTCAAGAGTCTCCTCTATTTTCTTCTTTCCATCGTCCCAAAAACTTCTAATTTTCTCTCGACCGTCTTCAATCGCACAACCGCTAAAAAATAGAACGGACAGCATAAGTATCGACCAAAAAAAAATTTTATTTTTACGCATAAAAAATTTTGCTTTATAATTTTTAGACTTCTGAAAAGAAAAAGAAATTTCCAACTTTGACAATCGAATAAACCACGATATCATTAGAATAATCGATATTTAAAAAATAACATACATAAATGGAAACAAAAAAAGTTTTGTTGGTTGAGGACGAACAGGTTTTAGCCGATGTGCTGGATGCAAAGCTAAAAAAGGCCGGCTACGAAACGGCAGTCGCCTACGATGGAGAGGACGGTTTGGCTAAAATTAGCTCCCTCAAACCGGACCTGATTTTGTTGGATATAGTTTTACCGAAAATTAACGGCTACGAAATTCTCGAGACAATGAAAGCGGAAGGGAATACTACTCCCATCATTATTATTTCTAATTCCGGCCAACCGGTTGAGATTGATCGCACCAAAGAGCTTGGCGCCGTTGATTTTCTCGTTAAAACCCAGTTTGATCCGGATGAGTTGATCGTAAAAGTTAATAATTTTTTACAGGGCATCACCGAGAATTCGACGGAAAGTTCCGCTTTGGAAAATTCCGCTCCCACTCCGGTTACCACCACTGAAAGCGTAACTCCCGCCACGACGGAAGGAACCGACGAACCATCTGGCGCACCGACAATGACCATCGAAGCTTCTCCCGAACAAAATCAAGCGGGAAGCGGAAAAAAAATAAAAATTTTGCTGGTTGAGGACGACAAGTTTTTGAGAGATATTTGCGGGACTAAACTGGCCAAAGAAGGCTTTGAGGTTATCGAGGCTATCGACGGAGGAGAGGTTTTGTCAAAAATCGAATCGAATCGACCGGACATCGTTCTTCTGGATATTGTTTTGCCTTCTGCTAATGGATTCGAGATTCTTTCACAAATCAAAGGCCATTCCAACCCAGACATCGCCAAAACGACCGTTCTAATGCTCTCAAACTTGGGTCAAGAAGACGATGTCAAGAAAGCCATCAGCTTGGGAGCGAGCGATTATTTGATAAAATCAAACTTCACGACTCAAGAGATAACAGACAAAATTAAGAAAACCTTAAATGTTTAACTTATGGGATTGAAATTGATCGTTAAGATCGGTCTTCTTTTTCTGATCGTTTTTGTGATTGGCAGGTTTCTCGGCCTGAAAGTCATCGAGACCGATTCGGCAAATCCCGTCATCAGAGTTCGAGACAGTGAGGGCAATTTCAAAATTCAAATTCGAGAACCGGAAAAAACTCAACTCAAGAATTTGACCAAGCAAATCAAAAATTTGATCTACAAAGAAGCGACGGAGCATAATCCGGAAGGAGATATTTTGCCCGATCAAATAGATAATCGGGTCATTCAAGAAGTCAAAGAACGGGTCAACTAGAGTCTGTTTTTACTTTGCCGATATAAAAGTTTGCCCAGCTCGGAAGCGATAAAATAAATAAAAACAATCAAAATTACAAGAACTGTCTCCGAGATCTTCAAAGGATAAAGATTGAAAACCTCTCGCCCTAAAGCCGAAAAGGGAAGACTAACCGCCAAAAAAATGGCCGTCATTGAAGAAATGGCTAGAATTCTACCGGGCGTTTCGGCTTCGAAAAAAGAACGCGCCCTTAAAACAAAAATTAAAACTATCTGGCTTAGAATCGAAAAAGCAAACCAAACCGTTTGTATTTTTGGCGACTCTTCTCCCGAGAAAAACCAGATGATAAAAAAACCAAAAATAAAATTAATCGCTGTCATAATTAGAATCAGATTCACAGAACGAGAAACATCAAAATAAGCCGGCTTCTTCAAGTCGGACTTCTCCGTCTTGTCAGTCGCTAGCGACACTAAAGCCATATCCGAGATTAAATTAATCAATAAAATCTGAATTGGCAAAATCGGTGCTTGATAAAAAAATAATGAGGCCAAAGCGACACTGGAAAAATTTCCAAAATTAGCAGAAAGGGCCGCCCGAGTGTATTTATTCAAATTAACAAATATTTTGCGACCCTCTTTGATTCCTTCGACAATCACTCTTAAATCTTTTCTCAGCAGCAAAACATCGGCCACGCTTCTGGAGACATCCGTCGCTCCCGCCACCGCTAATCCGATATTTGCTTTTTCCAAAGCCAAGCAATCGTTAGCTCCTTCACCCAGAAAACCCACCCTTTTTTGCGCTCGCAAAGTTTCAATAATTCTTATTTTGAGCTCGGGAGAGAGCCGAGCAAAAATCGATTTTTCAAAACAAGCCTTTTTGAAAAGCTTTTCCGAAAGATTCTCCAATTCTCCGCGACTGATAACCTTTGATTTTTCTCCTTCAGTCAAGCCAACCTCTTTTGCCACTTCGGAGGCGGTCGCAACGGAGTCACCCGTTAAAATTTTTATTTCGACGCCCAAACTTTCCGCCATAGAAACGGTTTTTTTAGCCGTCTTTTTCAGAGGATCAACGAAGGAGAGAAAACCGACGAAGGTTAGATTTTTTTCGTCTTTTTCCGCTATTTGACTTTGCTTTGGGGGAATTTTTTTGAACGCAACGGCAAGAACTCGATTTCCTTTTCGACTTTCTTGCTCAAATTCTTTAAGAATTTTTGTGCGACCGGTAATTTTTTTCAGGCCTTTCGTTGTGCAACCGTCCCAGGCGCAAGAACGAATCACTATCTCGGGCGCCCCTCGCATAATCATCATTTTTTCACCCCCCAATTTTTGAATCAAAACGGAAGCTTTCATTCGATTGTGATCAAAAGGAATGGCGTCCAACCAGCGAATTTTTTTGACCTCATTTCTTATTTGAACGCTACTTTCATTAAAAAGAGCTTCGTCAAAAGAGGTCTCAAAAGATCCGTCCTTCGGGAAAGAAGAGCCGGCGATAGCTAATTTCAAGCATTTTTTTGTTTGTTGTGAAAAAATTTTCTCCAGTATCAATTTATTTTCCGTCAAGACCCCCGTTTTATCCGTACAAAGAATTTCAATATTCCCTAAATCTTCAATCGCATTCAATCTTTTTACCACCACAAACTTTTTAGCTAATTTCACCGAACCCCGAGACAGAGCGAAAGCGGTCACTAAAGAAAGTGCCTCCGGTAAAATACTGACCGTTAAAGCCAAATAGAAAATAAAAAAATCAAAAAAATCTTGCGTGCCGGAAAAAATTAATTTTAGCAATATCGTCAACGCCACTATCAGAGCGACGATTTTAAAAATAATTTTGGAAAAGCCAACCACCTCCATTTCATACAAACTGAGTCCGAATTTCTTTTTTACATTGAGAGAAAGCTGCCCCATATAGGTTTCCTCGCCGGTTGCAATGACTACCGCCTCCGCCGAGCCGGAAACAATCGCCGTATTCATCAGGAGAATATTGGGCATTTTGATCTGATTTTGATTTTCTTCTGAGAAGGGAAGTGCGTTTTTAATTGAGTGGCCCGCTTCTCCCGTAATAATCGAGTCATCAGTCGCAAGCCCTCTTTCTTCAAGGATTCGTAAGTCGGCCGGCACTATATCGCCTAATTTTAGCTTAACGATATCACCGGGAACCAGTTCACTGTTATCCAGAATAGAGATGCTCCCCCCTCTGATAACTTTTGATTTTCCCGGCATTAGCATTCGTAATTTTCGTTCCGCCCCCCGCAAACGCCATTCATGTAAGAAAGAAATTCCCAAGTTAATCAGCAAAAAAGAAAAAACGATCAAGGCATCCGTGGGATCGCCGATAACACCATAGATAAAGCCCATTCCAAAGATTAGCATAAAGACTGGCGATTTAAACTGTTCCAACAAAAAATTACGCCAAAAAACTCTATCCTGGACTATAATATTCTTCCCGAAACGAGTTAAACGATTTTCCGCCTCTACTCTGGAAAGTCCGAGAGCGGAAGTTCTCAATTTATTCAATGCCTCCGAGGTCGTCATTCTTGCATATTTTTCCAATTTTGACTGTCGCTTCATAAAATAAAATTCAACTTATAATACTTCCGATAGCGCCCCCGAAAATACCGGTCCCGCTTAATAATAATTCGGTTTTGTCTTTTTTGGGAGCAATTAAATTAGCCTTAAAAGTCCTTTTGAAACCGGAGAGCCAAAGTTTTTTTGTCGTCATTAACCCGCCTCCTAAAACCAGAACTTCCGAACCAAGTAAATTTACGGCGCCACTCAGACCGACGGCCAAATTAACGCCCATTTTTTCAAAGGCGGAAATCGCTTTAGAATCGCCGGAGAGTGCTCGATTTTTAGCCTCCCAAACACTGCTGATTCGTAAGCTCGATTTAATAAATTTAGCGCCTCCGAGTTGCTCCAGGTTTCGACCGGTTTTTAAATCTAAAATCATTTTCCCCACCTCACCCGACCAGCCGTTGTTATTTTCAACCAATTTTCCGTTAAGAGTGAAAGCTCCGCCAATCCCCGTTCCCAAAACCGCTAAAAGCACATTTTTTGATTTTAAATCCGGGTTAAACGCCAGCTCCGCTTTCAGAAAAGCGTGGCTATCGTGAGAAAGCGTTATATTTTTTACTCCCGTTTTTTGTGTTATTTCTTCTCTTAAATTTTTACCTTCAAGGTAAGTAATGTTGGGCGCAAAAATAATTTTTCCCGAGGCATCAAAAAGTGAAGCGGATGCAATACCGATTTTTTTTGGTCGGCCAAAAGTTATCGAACAATCAATAAAAATGCTTCTCATCAGATCCGTCAAAGCGGAAAAATCAGCGGGTAAAGGATCGATTCTTTTATCTATTATCTTATTTTTGTTTTTTAGAACCGCTTTTAAATTAGATCCGCCAATATCAAAACCCAAAGCCGACATATTTTTTGTTTAAGATTTAAAAAGTTGCTTCGCTTCCTGCCAATATTCGGGACGCGAATGTTTTTTCTCCATCCAATACCACCATTCCGCCCCCCAAAGATAAATATCGGGGAAGCCGACCACCTTGGCATAATTTATATTATCTTTGAAATGATCGAGTGTCATAGTTTTCATCTGCTCGTCAATTGATATGTCGTAAATCAACCTCGGTCCCCACGGCTCCGTCTGCAATTCAGAAATAATAATCGGTCTGTTCGGGTAAAACAAGTGAACAAGATTCGCCTTGAGCCAGAAAAAACGCGGAGGTAAAGGATATTCGATATAGCCGAAACGGGGGCTATGAACGATTCGATACATAGTCGTTCCAAAAATATCCGCGCGCTTAGCCGCCGGTAACCAGAGACTCAATTCACCGCTATCCGTCACCATAATTGGATGTCGATTGCCATCCAATTCTCTCACTAACGCAATTTCTTTATCCAGAAAATCGCCACCCATCAATTTGCAATCACCAAATTGCAAGAACGGTTCGTTTTCCACCTGCCAAGCATAAAGATTGCTTTGATTTTTATATTTTTGGACAATTTTCTCCAGTTGATTGAGCACGCGCGCTTTCTGTTCCTCCTCCGGAATTTGCTTCGCCCAATCGGGTAAGTTGCATTCCGGCCACCGTGGAGTTTTGCGACCAATCACTAAAACCAGCTGGGTGCTCGAGCGCTCCGCCTCGTTGATCATCCAATCGTAGTCAGCAAAATCAAATTCTCCCTTGGATTTCTCAATATCCTGCCAATAGACGGGCAAACGCAAAAACTCCGGATCCAGATCTTTCAAGATAGCCAAATAGTTTTCGCGCCAATCAAGTCCCAACTGTTCGCTGAAAATCCGGGAAAAGGCCACCCCGTAACGAAAATTTTCCGTCACCGTTCCCTGAGGTCGACGTAAAAGATAGCCCACTGAGATTATCACCGCTACCAATATAAAAATACCCAAACGCCAAAAAGAGAAAATCTTATCTCCTGACCGCTGTTTTACTCCTATTTGATTTTTAGAAATTTTTCGTTTTCTTTTTTTCATAAAAAACTTTTTTTGTTTTTTTCGTATTCTTTCTTGAATTCAACGGTTAAAATTTTTCTTTCGTCCGTTAAATCTATTGATATATTACAGGTAATTCTTCCAATAAATTTTTTATCGGAACGAGACCGATTTCGGCCTTTTTTCTAAATTTAACGGCTAGGTCAATATCTGAAGTTTTTCTAAAATTACCCTTGGCACGAGAACCATAAATAAAAGCTCTTTCCATTTCAGGAAAATGAACAAAAATTTCGCTAATCAATCTTATTTCTTTCTTGGTTAATCCGAATTTCATTTATTTTGCTCCTTAAGAGTAATTATCAAGTCTTGATCGAAAAGGTAGTCCTTAAGCGTTTTCCAGGCCAATTCGAAAGTAAATTCGACTCTTGACGACTCCGTCTTTTTCCAATTCTCTAAATTCTTTCTGCTCCAAAGCTAGAGCCAATTTATCGCAAGCTTTTTCAAAATCTAGCAACCTTTGTTGCCAACGCTTTGCTTCCATTTTTTTAAAATCAATGTTTATCTAATGAACAAACCCGACCATAAAAAGACCGATAAAAATCAGAATAACGGCAAAGCCTTTTTGTAATAAAGTAAACTTATCCGCTTTCTCCTTAAGAATTGTAGGATAAAACTTTGAAAAAAGCACGACGAGAAACAATAAAAAAATGTACTGAAGGCCCTGCATCGCGTTCACGAGAGCCACATTACCGAGAGAAATTGCGTAGTTGAGCAGAGCGAAGGCAATGCCCGAAATCGTCTTGTTCAGCACGACTAAACCGCCGGAAGCAATTTTGGTTTTCTGAGTTTTTTGAAAAATCAACCGCCGATTCCGTGCGGAAAGCAAAAGCAAAAAAGTGGCCAAAAAAGCGCCCACTCGCGTCCAAACCAAACCGGCAATGAAATTCTGCTCATTAAAAACCGCCTTTAGCAGAACATAGTAAAGGCCAAAAATCAAAGCGGAAAGCACCACATTCCGAACAATTTTGCGATTACGATCGCTTTTCAAGCTGAAACTTTCTTTATCCCGAAAATCGATAGCGACAATCAAACCGCCGATTACTAAAAAAGAAAAAGCCAATAGATTTCGACCGTTAAGAACTTCTCCCAAAATAAAAAATGAAAAAATTGCCACGAAAACAGGCGTTAAAGCACCGATAATCGGGCCGACCCGCGACGCTTCGCAAGAAAAAAGAGCTTTATACATCAAATAAATTGCAGCCATAAAAATAGCGCCTACTGCGATACCGGCCAAAGCCGCCTGAGGGCCGAACCAAAAACGACCGAAGGGCGCAAAAACCACCCCAAAAATACTCATCAAGCCAACATAAAAGCAATAAACCACCGGGCTGGGTAAGGCTTTTTTGAGGATAATTTTATCCATCGTTAAATTGAACGCAATCAGAAAATAGGCAAGAACGGCAATGGACAGGAAATGCATAAAAAGAAAGTTAAAAGTGAAAAGAAACAAGAGAAAAGTTACAAGAGAGAAGGAAAAAGAAAGCTTAATTGCCACTTACAACCTGTACACTTCTTACTTCTTATTCATTACTACTTGCTCCTTTATCTTCCAAGCACTTTTTCGGACCGTTCGTTGCTGAGTTGTATAATCAACCGCAATAAGACCAAATCGTGGCCAAAAGCCCTTATCCCACTCAAAATTGTCCGTCAGCGCCCAGTAGAAATAGCCTTTCACATTATACCCCTCTTTTATAACTCGTTTAATTTGTTTGATATGGCTCAGCACAAAGTTAAATCTTTTTTCATCCGATTGATCAGCCAGACCGTTTTCGGTTATATAAACAGGAATTTTTTTACTTCCCAAATATTTTACCGCTTCTTTGACGACATAATAAATTCCCTTCGGATAGATTTCCCAACCCAAATCCGTTACCTCTTTATTTTCATTGTAATTTTTAAGCGTGAATCTGATTTTTTGATGGAAATAGTAATTTAGTCCGATAAAATCGTGCTTTCCGGCTGTTAACCGATAGATTCTCTCATTGGAAAAATAACGATAGAGCCTCACTACCGCCTGATCAACCACACAAAAACGATATTTTGGCTCCAAAAAAACCATATTGTTAGCCAATCCGACTTGCGCTCTCGGATCAATCGTCTTGATTTTAGCGTAAGCCAGATTGTGCGACACTGCCAAATGTTTGAAGGCACGATTCGCTTCTCTGAGACATTTTCTTTGTGGCGGCCACAGACCGCGTAAATAAGCGTTGGAAACAATGACGCTCGGCTCGTTAATCGTCATCCAAAATCGCACCTGTCTTTTAAATTTTTTCACCACCTTTTCTGTGAATCTTTCAAAATAGGCAGGGAAGTGCTCCGCTAAAATTCCGCCTTCCTTTTCAAGCCACAGCGGTAAAGTCCAATGCCACAGAGTCACAAACGGTTCCAGCTCATTTTTTTTTAACGCCTTTAGCACTCGCCCGTAGCGTCTTAACGCCTTTTCGTCAAAAATGCCTTTACGGGGTTCAATCCGCGACCACTCTAACGAAAAACGGTGGGCGTTATGGTTCAAACTACGCGCCAACGCAAAATCTTCCGCAAAACAATGCCAATGGTCGGCCGCGTGACCCGAGCAATAATTATCCGGCTGAAACATCTCCGGAAAGTTGCCCTGTTGCCAATTTTCCCATTTTTGTGCCGCTTCACCGGCCAATTTTTTGGCGTTTTTCTTCTCCCAGGCCGTCCAATCATTTTTGTTTCCTCCCTCAACTTGATGAGCGGAGCTACTTGCCCCCCAAAGAAATTTTTTCGGTAGAGCTATTTTTTTTGTATTAGTAGGATTCATAAAATTTGTAAAGTTACAAAATTAGGGACAAGTAGTAAGGTACAAGGAGCAAGAAGTTAGTCGCAAGGTACAAGTCGCAAGTAGCAAGAGGGGGGTTCCATTAAGCTTTCCTTGCCACTTGTTCCTCCAAAGATCCAATATCTAAAATCTAAGATCGGGCGAAGCTCCTTGCCCCTTATTTTAGCACTTCTCTTCCAAAATCAAAAAAATATGCTATCTTGAAAGCAAGAAAATTTCAGCTCCTTAAAAATTCAGTAAGGAGATAAAAAATCATTTTGATTCTATCTATATTATTTTCGCATAAAGGAGGTGAAAATGCGAGACAATGGAAACGGGAATGGCGATGGCAATCTCGATTCGGTTTTTAATATTTATGTAATAAATGGTCGGCCCATAAAGGTCATAAATTGTCAACAACTGCGTCCAAAAATTTTCCGGATAATTTACGACATCAGCAAATACTTAAATTGTTGTCATCAATATGACTGGGTTTTAAAACAATGCGCCTTTTGCTTAGGGTTTTATATCGACATGCGAGACAACCGATCTCTCTACGAGTTCAAAAAACGAAACGCCTGCGAGAAAGATCTTCTGCTTCGGACTTTGCGCCCTTTAAACAAAACCTATCCGCCCATTCCTCAATATGTATGGAACTCCTTCGGTCTCCGTGAGCTAAGCGCCGGATTTTGCAGAGCTTGCATGGCAGGAAGCAAATTAGGTGACGCTGCTCGAAATCAACAAATAAAAGAAGGCAACTTTGACTGTTTCGGCCGAGGTATTAATTTTTGCAGTCAAAAAGATTGCTCTTATTTTAAAATTTGCGTTATTCCCGAAGAGGAATACTTTCTCTGGCTCCGCCGAGTCAAGTTCCTAAAGGAAATGGATCAATATGATTTTAAAATTATTTATCGCCACTGAAAAAGAACCCTGAGCGCCTTGTCACGCTCCAGGGTTTTTATTTTGAAAATGTTTCTATTTTCTTCACCATATAACTTCCCTCAAGTTGAAAGCCTTGCTTGGCGTAATATTCTCTCACGCCGAGACCGGCGATAATGGCAATTTTCTTAAAGTTTGATTCTTCTCGCACAATGCGTTCAGCCTCCAGCATTAATTTTTTACCCAAGCCAACATGCTGAGCACAACCGACCATTTTTTTGCCCAGGCCAACCGCCTTGCCGTAGGTATGTAGCTCTCTTATCAAACCGGCGCCTTTCAGCTCCGGCAAAAAGGCTTTTTCATCCTTGCCGGGCAATCGCAAGCGTAGCAAGGAAAAAAGTTTTTCATTCTCCCCATTTATCCATTCCAAAAAAATTTCTCGTCCACCGGATGCCGCGTAGTCAGTGCGACGCAAAATAGCTTTATCATTGTTAAAAATACCTTTCTTGATTTCTCGGCAACGAATGCAGCGGCATTTTGCCTTTTCAGTCAGCAATTGACGCAAATTGGAGATATTCGGTCCGGCCACAATGGAGGTGGCGGGAATGTCTCGAATTACTCGAGAAACTCGCACCCAAGGCGGAATAATTTTTTTGATTTTTATGATAAGTTTCTCCGTCGTAGCATTGGAAAGTGGCCGGTATTCTCCCTTTTTCCACAGGTCGAAAAGTTCCGATCCGGGCGTCACGGCACAGGGATAAATCTTGATCAAATCCGGCATGAAACGCTCATCGGAAAAAATCTTTTGCATACTGAAAAAATCTTTCTTCGGGGAACTACCCGGCAAGCCAAGCATCATATGGTAACTCACCTTAAAGCCGGCATTTTTCAACAATTTTGTCGCTCTTATCGTCTCCTCGACAGTATGCCCTCGCCGATTGATTTTTAAAACTTCATCATCAACGCTTTGAACACCAATTTCCACCCTGGTGGCTCCCAATTCCCGAAATTTTCTGATTTCCTCCTCGTCCAAAGAATCCGGTCTTGTCTCCAAAGTCAACCCCACCACCCTCACCTCGGCCGTTTCATTTCTGGTCTGCTCGAAAAACAATGCCTCTTCATTGAAAATTACATCATTGGAAATTGTTTGAAAATTAGAAACCTGCCCGTCCAGCTTGCCTCCCGATAGGGACGGTAGGCGGGTTGAAAAATGACAATTCTCCTTGCCCCTTGCCACTTGTTCCTTTTCCCTTGTCCCTTCTCCCTTTACGCATTCCAAGATCCAAGATCTACGAACCATGATCGGGCGGGTCTCGACCCGCCCCTGTATGCTCCTTGTCCCTTGCTCCTTGTTCCTTGCCCCATACTCATTACACGCGCGAAAACATTCTTTAATAAATTCATAGCGATAATCTTCCGGCAAGTGAGAAAAAGTCCCGCCCATCACGATAATTTCAATTTTAGCGACGGAATGACCGTTCAGTTCAAGCGCCTCCAGCCTTTTTTGCACTTGTTGATACGGATCAAAGCCGACCATCACCGCTCGCATCACCGCCGGCTCATTTGAGAGATAGCTCTTCGGCATAGCCTTTTCCGTCGGACAGTAGAGGCAATCGCCGTGACAGGGAAAATCTTTGGTCAGAACGGCGACCGTAGCCACTCCTGAGGCGGTGCGCATTCGTTTGGCTTTAAGCCAGCGCTCCAGTTTCAAATTTTTTTCAATAACTCCAGATTTTAGCGCCTCCAAATAGGCCTTGCGCAAATCGGCATTGCTCGGTGGGGAAATACCAAAAACGGCCGAAACTTTTTCTTTCAGCTTTTCCAAATCCCGGCTCGAGACGATATCGGCATCCGCAATTTTTTCTCCCAACAGTTGAATAAATTTTTTCATCAAAAAATAAAAATCTTTTCGTCTTAGTTTATTTATGGGTATATTTATATATTCTTTGTTATTTCTAGTCAATCAATTTTCATGCAAAAATCAACTCACGGCAAGATCATCCAATCAGTCACCAAAGGCTACGATCGTATAGCCGACAAATTTTCCCACACCCGCAATTTTTTCTGGGCCGATTTGGAATTTATCAAAGATTTAATCAAACCGGAAGATAATATTCTGGATTTTGGCTGTGGCAACGGCCGACTGGCCGACTTTCTAGAAGGGAAATACGAAAGCTATCTTGGCGTTGATGTTTCCAAGGAACTGCTGAAAATTGCCCGCGCAAAAAATCCCGACCCGAAAAATCAGTTCGACTTAATCACGGAGGAGGGTAGGGGACTTGAATCAATTTTGTCCTCCCGAGAAAAATTCGATAAAGTTTTTTCCCTGGCCGTTTTTCATCATTTACCGGGAAAAAGTTACCGAGCAGAGCAGGCTAAAATATTGTACGACGCTACTCGCCAAGGCGGTCTTTGCGTCATTTCCGTCTGGAATTTAGCGACGCCCAAATATTTGAAAATTTTTTTGAAGGACAAACTGTTGAATCGAACAAAACCCAAAGCGGAAATCCGTGATTTTTATTTGCCCTTCAAAACGCCGAATTTTGTTTTTGAACGATTTTTACATATTTTTACGCTCAGCGAACTGCAAAGATTGTTCGAGCAAGTCGGTTTCAAGACGATTGAGGCCAAAAAAGGCGCCAAAAACCTAATTTATGTGGGGGAGAAATAGTAATTAAATAATTTTTTGATTTTCTACCGCACAATCAAATCGGCTTCCTCCAGCAAAGCCGAGTCGATTTCCAGCCCCAGCGCACTTGCCGATTTAAAATTAACGGCAAAGAACCAGCGTCTTGGTCGTTCAAAGGGGATATCTTTCGGCTCCGTTCCGGAGAGAACTTGACTCGCTATCAACGCTGTTTGTTTGCCTAAATCAAAATAATCAACAGCATAACCGGCTAAAGCGCCTTTCTCCACCTCACCGCGGGAAAGGGCGAAATAGGGAACTCCTGCCTCCAAAGATCGTTGAGCTATTTTTTCAGCCATTGAGCTAACCATTGAATCGCCGGGGTCCATTATGGCATCATATTTTTCTCGATCTAATCCCTCCAAAATTTTTTCAATATCCTCTTTGGTTTTTATTTCAACCGGCACTATTTCCAAACCGAATTGGCCGGCCATTGCCAAAATTTTTTCCGTCGCTGGTCCGGCCGATTTATCCTCTTTTCGGAAGGGCACCAAAATTTTCTTCGCCTCCGGCAAAACTTTTTTCAAAAACTCCAATCTTTTAGGCGCGATTTCAATGTAAGCACAGCTGGTTCCCGTGAAATTGTTCTCCGAAGATTCCTGTCTCGCCACAATCCCGGCCCCAATCGGATCGGCCACCATAGAAAAAATTACCGGCACCTTTCTGTCTTTTGTGGCTTCCTTAATCGCCAAAGCGGAAGGGGAAGTGTTGACAAAAATAGCATCCAGCCCCAAAGACGCCATTTCCTCCGCATAAATCTTCAAGCGGTCCAAGTCTCCGTTCGCATCTCGATAAAAATAAGTAACCGCTTGACCTTCTCGATAACCCAGTTCGGTCATCCCCGCTCGAAAGCCGTCCATATTTTGACTCACAATCGGCGCCATCTGAAGGAGTCCGATACGATAACGAGTTTCCGAACCGGTTGATTCTTTAATCACTTTTTTCTGCCATAAGAAAATCACCGCCACCACGGCTACCGAGAAGAATATAATGAATAAAGCGGTCAAAATTCTGCGCATACTGTAAAAATAATTAAAAATTATCTGCTTTTTTCTTCAAAGGCAATTCAAAGAAAACTTCCGTCCCTTCGCCTTCTTCACTGATAATACCGATTTTTCCACCATGCTTCTCAATGATATTTCTCACAATATACAAGCCTAGGCCGGACCCTTCCGTCTGCATTTTGACCACATTGGATGAACGAAAAAATTTGCTAAACAGTCGGTCCTGATCGGTTTTAGGAATACCGACACCGCTGTCTCGCACTTTCACTTTAAGATGTTCCGCCGTCAGCTCGAAACCGATATTAATTTCTCCGAAATCGGGCGTATACTTGACTGCATTATCCACAATATTTTGCAAAGCCAATTCGATTTTACCTCTGTCCAGATAAAGTGTCGGGAGTTTGATTTTCTTATCCAGCGTTACTTTCAAATGCTTACGAGCAATTACTCCCTCAAGGTTGGCCACCACATTGTTGAGAATCTCTTGAAAATCGGTTTTTTCAAAAGAGAAGCCGAATCGCCCTTCCTCGATCCGAGAAACATTAAGCAAATCATTCACTAGTCCGATCATCCTTTCGTTACTGTCATAACCTTTACGCAAGAAGGTCTCCTGCTCGGTGGAAATATTACCGGCGTCACCGCTTATCACCATACCAATCGCCCATTTAATGGCGGATAGAGGTGTTCTGAGCTGATGCGCCACAATTGAAACGAAGTCCGATTTCATTCGATCAACCATTCTCTCCCTGGTTAAATTGTAGAAAATCTTCATATGACCGTAGCAAATCTTATCCGTATCTGTCACTGGGCGAGAAAGAACTTTATAAGTCAATTCGTGCCTGACACTGCCCGTTAAAGCCGATTCGGAAAGTTTTTGTTCGGGATCTCGTCGCCCCACCACCACTTCTTCAAGAGACACCAAATCATTTTCATCTTTTTCTAAAATTTTGGTTTCAAAAGTTACGGGAATTATGTTTTTGAAAGCCTCGAAAGAAAAATTGGAATTCTTAAAATTTATCTTTTTACCCAAATCTTTGGCGGAAAGACCGAAAATCTTCTGAGCGACCGGATTGATTAAAGCCACCTGCCACGCGCTGTCAACCACAATAACCGGATCAACAAAATTAGCGATAATAGAGGCGGTTTTATTCCTTTCGTCTTCCGCTTTCTCTCTGGCAATTTCCAGAATATACTGGTTATCAATCAATTTTTTGTTTGCTTGTCTGAGAATCAATATAACCCAAAAAAGAATTGCCACCGTGAAGAGATTGGCCACTAAAAAAATGATTAGCCAACGATTGATTTCGCTGATCGGCGCTTCCGCTTCCGCCAAATTCTGCTCAACTAAAACACCCCATCGTTTTCCGCCCAAATCCAACGGCACCGCCACTCCCACCACCTCATCTCCTTTTTCGTTTCGATAGCTTTCCCCGTTTAAAGAAAATTTTTGGGTCTGTTCCTCACTAAGAAATAGATGGCCGTAACTTTCCCAGCTTTCCATTTCTTTGCCCTCTCGATCGCTCAAAATGGCCCTGACCGGACCCAATCCGGACAATTCGGTTTTTTTCAAAACTCGCGAAGGCTCCGGATCGGCTATCAAAATGCCTTTTTCGTCAAAAACGGAAATACGACCGGTTTCTCCAATCTTCATCTCTAAAGCAATTTCCCACATACCTCGTAAAAAATATTTGGTCGTAATAATTTTTTCCAGTTCACCGCCACCCAAAGAATAGACGGGTGAGTAAATAACCACAAAAGGTTCCAATTTCTCATTATACCGAACCGAACTCATTTGGCTACCTCCCTGCTTCACTTTTTCAAATTGTTCATCGCCCGCCAGATTGATCAAATTTTCTGACAAAAAAACTTCACTTCTTGAAAATCTTTCCTCTTCTTTTCCGTCGACATTAAAAATAGAGACTTCTCTCAAATCATTATTTTTTCGCAAAAAAGCGCCGATAAATATTTTTTTCTTTTCTATTTCCGAATCGCAAGCTCTTGCTAATTTTAGATTTTCTGCTAGCTCTTCCGTGTTAGCGACCTCTCTCAAGGCTTCTTCCTTCATCATTCCGGCGACATGACTGGCCTGAGATAGCTCATATCGAACAATACTCTCTCGAAAATCGGCTGTAAAATTTCTGAGCCAAACAAAGTTGACCTCCAAATTGGCCAAGAAAATCGAAAGAATGGCGACCAATATCGCTAAATAGAGAAATTTTATTTTTTCTATTCCGCCTTCTTTTCTCGATCGAAAATTAGTCTTAGGCATTTTTTATTTTTCTATTCCATTTATTTTAGAATATTACCAAACAAATAGAAAAATGAAAAATATATAATTTTCACCTCCCCCTCTTGTCAAGGTTTATTTTTGTGATACTATGATGACATATCTTTAGAAATAATTCGGTCGACTAAGGATCTAAGTTCCCTAATTTGCGAAAATGAACCAAAAGCTATTTGTTGGCGGCTTACCTTTCAGCTCAACTGAGGCCAGCTTGCAAGATTTCTTCGCCGGTGCCGGTGAAGTGGTTTCAGCCAAAATCATCACTGATCGATACACTGGTAAATCCAGAGGTTTCGGTTTTGTGGAAATGAAGACTGAAGAAGAAGCCCAAAAAGCGGTTGAAATGTTCGACGGTCAAGACTTTGAAGGTAGAAAAATCAAAGTTGATATCGCCAAACCTCAACCTCAAAAAAGATTCTAGAAAAAATTAGTTATCTTGTATCTTGCGAAAGACCCTGCGTCGAAAGACGGAGGGTTTTTTGTGTGCTATAATCGAACGAGTTATTAATTTTCAATTTCTAATTTTAAAATAATTTTTAATGATCAAATTTTCAATTCTCAAGCATGAAGGAGTAACATTCAAGCTCACTCAGACCAAAGCGCCTATAGGCTTTAGAATCGAAACATTGACAAATTAATCATTGTTTGAGAATTAGAAACCTGCCTGTTCGGCTTGCCTCCCGATAGGGACGGTAAGCGGGTTAAAAAAATAAAATTAATAAATTACTTCATGATTTTTAAAAAAATTTTCGTTTTTTTCTTATTTTTTTTGCCTGGCCCGTTCTTATTAGCCCAGGAGCCCGAAAAGACGGTCACTCCCGAACCCGTATCCTTCAAGTTTGTCGCCTTGGGTGATTCGGAAAGCATGAAAACCGGTTTCTACCCGGAAATGGCTCAGATGATCAGCCTGGCCAAAAAACAAAATCCTGATTTTGCCGTTTTTACAGGCGATATTATGTCCACCTCCAACAGAAATATTTCCACTTATCATAGTTGGGTTAGCACTTTCAAGCGAATAGTTGACGCTCACTTCAATAAGACTTATATCGCTTTCGGAAAACACGATTTTGACTGCGGTTTCCGTTGCGTCAATCTTTGGGGCAAAATTCTTTGGAACAGAACTTGGGCCTTAAACGAAAAACCGAAACTCTATCACTCTTTCGATCACGAGAACACTCACTTTGTTCTCCTGGCCTCAGAATACCCGATCAAGCGAACCGTGGATCCGTTCCAATTGAATTGGTTGGAAAACGACCTTAAAAACACCGATAAACCCAATAAAATTGTCATTACTCATGTCCCACCGATCACTTTTTTTGAAGAGTCGGCCAAAAAATGTCACGATATGAGTTGTAACAAAACTTCTCGCGATCGCTTGTTAAATATTTTAAAAACTTACAAGGTTGATCTGGTAATTTCCGGTCACGAGCACAGTTTTCAACATAAAATCAAAAACGATACTGATTTCATTATCAGTGGCAACAGTGGAAACCGCGGTCGTTATGATTTAAAAAGCGAAGATTCTTTTTCTTTGATTGAAGTCAAAGGCGAATCTATCACTGTCAAAAAAATCAATAAAAAAGAAGAAGTAAAAGCCACAATCAAAATCAAATAAGTTACGGTTTTAACTGATTCAAAAAATCATCCCCTTCATCGCTTTCCGATGTTTTAACTGATTTTTCCGTCTTCTCAAGTCTTTCTTCGTTTTCCGCCATCGGCTTTCCATCCTCTAAATTAAGGTGAAGAAATTTCTCGACATTGTCCAGTTCTTTTTCGTCGTGTCGTACCTTCCGAAAAAGCCAGAGCCAAGCAAAAAACATAATGATGGCAACAACTAGCGTAGCTAAAGTGATCCATTTGGTAGTTGTTTCAACCGACTTAATCTTGCCCACCCAAACTGCCAGCAGAGAATCGTTCGACTGGCCGTTCTTAATTTTTTCTTCACATTGAGCGATATATTCGCCTGTTCTCTCTTCAGTTAAAAAATTGGTGTTTATATTTTCTTTAGCGCGTTTGAAGGACGCGATAGCTTTGGAGCACTGATTTTGCCTGAAGAAACTCAGTCCCTCCAAAAAATCCCGTTCATAATCGCCAAAAGAAAATTCGGGAATATTTTTTTCCGCCAAAATAGAGGCCTTCAAAGATTCAACTGATAAATTTATCGGCAGAGCAAAAGCAAAACTGTCCCCTTCCTCTTTGAAAATTTCCGCCGTGATAAAAGTCACTAAACCGATAATTTTCCCCGATTCATCGAGGAGTGGACCGCCACTGGAACCGCGAGAAATTTTTGCGTCCGTCTGAAAAATTTTAAAATCTTTTCTTTTGGAGTCTTTAGTCGCGCTTAATGTTCCTTGAGTAAAAGTTGGCTCTAAATTATCGGAGGTGTTAATGGTTGCCGTTGAAGGATAACCATAGATATAAACTTTTTTTCCCACCGAAACATTTTTTGAATCTCCCAAAGATAAGGCCGGCAGATTGGTTTGGTCAATCTTTATTAAGGCCGAATCTCGATCATCTTTGTAAAAATTATCATTTACACTGATGACTTGCGCGGGGAAACTTTTCGTCACCAGATCTTCAAATTTTTCTTTTTTCAAGGCCGGATTCAAAACCAAAATATTTTTCTCCAAATCAAATTGACTTTTTTCTAAAATAAAATCGGCGACTTTCTCCGCAAAATCTTCAATTTCCGTCTCCGACCGTGCAGTGACAAACTGCTTCAGATCTTCTTCCTCCAAGGACGCCGCCCCCTCTTCCAACGCCGAATAGATGAAATCGGCTACAATCAAATTTTTTATCGACTGATAAGAAATAACATGGGAATTAGTTAGAATATAGCCGTCTGGATGGACGACAACGCCGGAACCGGAAAAATAATCGTCGATATCCATTTCATAAGGTGTTTGCTCACCACCGTCGTTTTTTTTTAAATCGACCGTCATTGTCTTGAAATCAACTTTGATTTCCGGCACCACGGCTTTACCCTTAATTTTAACAATGATTCGCACCACCGAAGGCTTTGCCAAATCGGCCACTTCTTTCTGGGTTAAGTCGGCAACACTCGCCCAAGTCTGATTTGAGCCAAACCAAACTCCAGACATTATAATCAAAGATAAAACGAGATTTTTTTTTCTAATAATTTCGGTATTTTAATGCTTAAATTAAAATTTATAAATTTCGCGCTTACGAGAGATCTTTAAAGCTACCAAGATTTTTATCTTTCTCCGATAAAACCGGATTTTCTATCGGCCAAGCAATTTTTAAGTCAGGGTCATTCCAAACAATGCCCGAGTCGTGCTCCGGTGAATAGTAGTTGTCCACTTTGTAAACAAATTCAGTGTTTTCTTCCAAAGTGCAGAAACCGTGACCGAAACCGCGAGGCACAAAAAGCATCAGAAAATTCTCCGCGCTCAGCTCAAAACCTTGCCAGCGACCGAAAGTTGGTGATTCGGGACGCAGATCGACAATTGCATCAAAAACCTTACCGCGAACCACTCGTACCAATTTTGCCTGCGCCATCGGATTATTCTGAAAATGAACTCCTCGCAAGACCCCTTTGGCCACCGATAAAGAATGATTGTCTTGAATAAAATCACAATCAACTCCGTTTTCTTGAAAAACTTTTTTTGAATACGACTCCAAAAAAAATCCCCTCTCATCTCGAAAAACTTTCGGCTTTATCAACAACGCGTCTTTTAATTCTGTTTGAATAAATTCCATGACTCTATTTTAAATAAAAAAAAGTAAAAGCAAAATTCCAATCAGGATTCGATAAACACCGAAAACGGTGAAAGTATTTTTCTTGATAAAACCGAGAAAAATCTTGATTGAAGCCCAAGCCACCAAAAAAGCAACGATAAGACCGATAGCCAGCAGAAGAAAATTATGTTCGTCAAAAACCGTCCGGCTTTTCCAAATGTCCAAAGAGGTAGCAGCTAACATCGTTGGAAAGGCCAACAAAAAAGAAAATTCCACAATATTCCGGCGCGACACTCCCAACGCCATTCCGCCGATGATTGTCGCTCCGGAGCGAGAAACTCCGGGAATCATAGCCAAAGACTGAATAATACCGAGCCAGAAAGACTTTTTCAAATCAATTTCCTCGACCAAAGCAAGCTTTTGAGACTTTTTTTGCTCAACCTTCTCCGGCTTGAGAATTTTTTTTCTCCGCCACTCAAAAAGAATAATTATTGCCCCGCCAATCAGCAAGGACCAAGCGATTAATTGATAGCTCTCAAGAAAAACTGTCTTAACTATTTTATAAAGTAACGCCCCTAAAACGGCCGTCGGGAGAAAGGCAACCAAAATTCTGATCATCACTAGACGGTCAATAAACAAAGACTTAAAATAAATCACCGCCACCGCCAAAATCGCCCCCAACTGAATGGAGATTTCAAAAGTCTTCAAAAAATCACTATTCGGCAAGCCGAGAAGATAACCGGTCAAAATCAAATGCCCCGTTGACGAAACGGGCAAAAATTCAGTTAGACCCTCAACTACGCCTAAAATTATAGCGTCAAAAAAATTCATAATAAATCTTATGGCTAATCAAGCATATCTTCAGTGATTCGATCGCGACAATTTTTCTTTATTTTCGCATCCAAAATCTGATCGCAAAATTTAAAATCTCTTTTTTCAATACCCAAATCTCGCAAACAGTAATCCTTGCTCAAACCGCTCTTATCGGAGCAATCGCCCGTTGAAACATTGCTATTTTTTTTATTAAGACCGCAAATTTCTCTGCAATAATCGAGATCGGCTCCCTCAAAATTAGAACAACGATTTTCACAATCTTTCGGACCGATTTTGGAAATATCGCTCGCCTGCCTGTTCTCATTTCCGTTTTGATTGTCTAACGAGTTTTCATTACCATTTTCAAGCGAATCTCCAGAACCCGAACCGTCCGGCGCAAAAGCATTTTTATTTTCTGAAGAAGAATTACTGTTGTTTATTGTTTCCAATTCTTTGGGTGTTTCGCTCGTTTTTTTGAAATAACGATCACTAAAGACCGAATAGGCGAAACCGCCGATAACCACAACCACCAAAACTACGACAAAGATAAGAAATGGGTTCTTTTTTAACATTTTTATTTCACTAAATTTTTAATAAACTTTTCTTAAATTTATGCCGGAAAAATAGTAACGCAAAATTTTTCCCCAATCCCAATCTTTATCTTTCGCCAACTTAAGCGCTCCGTTAGCGCTCAGTCCAACCATATGATTACCTTCGGCCTCCAATGTTTTGGTCTTTTTGCTCGGGTGTTTACCGTAAGAGTCTTTTACTGATTTGCACCAAGGATAATCGCTCGATCCCCAGCGGTCCTTAAAGCTTCTTGTTTTTCCGTCTGTCCAGGAAGAATAGGGAGTGATCGCGATTTCTTTTTTGTACATCACGATATGCCCCTGCGTTCCCAAGGCCGCCTCTTTGATTCTTGGATATTTTGTTTCCCACTCGAAACCGTAATAAAGTTGGTTCCCGGGCGTGGCATCAACACGAAAACCGTCTTTCGCGTATTTGGTAGAAAATTTCATCTTCCAGTAACCGTAAGTGCGAAAAGATGTCGTCATTACTTTATTATATTCCATTGGCCCGGTGCCGGTGATCTCACCCATTCCCCAAACATAATGTTCCATCGGTAGTTTGTTAATTACCCAAAAAGCATCGCCATCAGCATTTTTCTTGATTTTCAGAGAACCCCTGAATTTATCAAAACTTGAATTCGGTCGCGAATAATCAAAAACGATCGTATTGGGATCGCCGTCCGCCGGCTCGAAAGTCAGCTCTTCGTCAGACACCAGAACAGCCGTGATCGAATTATACACTTTAAGCTTATCCGATCCGTCGTAATCGACAAAAGTTCTTTCTCCCTGTGAAGCGGGCACTTGCGCCACTAAATTTCCATTTTTGTCTTTAATGTTATAGGCGCGCGCCGAACCGTTTTCGTCTTCCGCTTTAATTTTAATTTTATCACTTTTTAAATCGCTCTTTGAATATTTATTCAGCCCCACCGTCACCTCCGGTCCGATTATTCCTCCGCCCAAATCAGCCTCGCCCAAATCGCCGGAAGCGTCGTTACGGCCGTTCAGATAGTTCAAATAACGATTATAGCCGTCTTCGTATTCTTTAGAACCATAACTTTTATAAGCATTATAGGATTTTTTGTTATATTTTTTGTATTTTTTGTATTTTTTGTATTTTTTGCCCAATTTACCCGCTTTATAACGCAAATATTTTTTATAAAGCAACTTTTTCTCATATTTTTTATAAAGCAAATATTTCTGATAGTAATCAAAATCGTCACCACCGGACTCCTCCGTTGAAGAGCTTTCCGGAACATCTTCCGCCAACGCTAAATTAGAGTTCAAGTTTTGACCAGTCAGCATTACCCCGGACAGAAGCAACAGAATCAGAAATTTTATTGTCGTTTTAATCATTTATTTTTTATTTTAAGAACAAAAAACTGTATTCGATAAATTAGCTTGTTCATTTTAAAGTGTTTTTTCCGATTGTCCAAATCCAATCTTGACTTTTGGCTTTTTTCAAGATAAAAATGGCTTAAACAAGCTCTTTGAAAAATTTTCCATTAAAAGGAGGCAACAAAATGTCGGCTGAAGTACGAAGTTTGTTCCCGTTGGCAATGGTTCGTTTTTTTCAGGAATCAGCCTTCGTCCATAAGCCATTCTTTCTTGTTAACGAAAAAGAGCGGGAAGAATGGGTCAAAAAAGTGGCTTTTTTCAGCAAATCAAACAGAAGAAAGCTGATGAATGCTTGGGTTAAAATGGCCAGTCGAGAGGAAATCCGTCGAGCTCAAAAACTGCTTGGCTACTGGAATCCTAAGCTTGAAGATCTCTTTGAAATTTTCGTAAGAGGAATCAAAGAGAATAAAATTTAATCGGGGATTGGAATTTAAGGATTGGTTTGGGGGTTTGCTTATTTCAGAATAAGCCTGGAGGGAATTATGACAGACGAATTTGACGCTTACGCGCCGGAAAAAATCGATCGTAAAGAAGAAATTTCGGTCAAAGAAGAGCTAAAAAAAACCCTGGGACCACCTCGAAAAAGTCTGGAAATTTTCGAGGATATGGCAGTAGATGAAAATGATTTTTTTCTGTTGAGGTGCTCTAAACCCAACAGAGAAGAAATGTTTGAGGCATTTACTGCCAGACAAAAGATGGAAATGCCTCCTCGTGGAAAACTCTAAAAATCGGGAAATTTTCAAATTTCCCTCGCTAGTTCAAACACCCCAGCCTTTGCTCGGGTGTTTTTTAATGAACAGAACAATTTTTAATTTCTAACTCGCCTACCTTCCCTATCGGGAGGCAAGCCGGACGAGCAGTTTTTTAATTTTCAAGTATGCTTGAGCTTATAGAATTTAATCATTGAAAATTGTTTAGAAATTATTTAAGATTTAAAATCTGCCGACCAAGATCGAATGAAGCCCATAAGTCAGCAATCTACCCGCCTTTTGTCTCCCGCCTCGTAACCGTCGTTCGGATCGTTCTTAAAGCGACGCGAGCCGGAATTACTCTCAAAAGCTTTCTTGGCTCCGCAATAATCAATTTTCCCGCAATCGGGACTGGAGAATTTACCGTTGGAGGGATTCATCTCGCCCACTAAATTGATTTGCATAATCGTTCCGTTAGACTTACTCATATAAGATTTAGAGGTGTTGATAAAACCGCAACGGGTGTTGTCGCCCATCGTCGCACAGCCGGCGGAGCTGTATTTATTACGAATATGTTGACCGCAACGAGAAACCGAAGTCACTTTGCCACCCTTGAGATTAGCTTCATCAAGAGCTCGTTCACTTATTCCGGTTTTAAATCCGTCGTGAGATCCGTAGGAACAATGGTCCGTCCAGCCATTTTTAAAATATTTAGTCGGTCCCTTAAAAATTTTCCAACCACGGCCCCACATTGAAGGACCGTTCGGGCTGCCGGTCGTGCTTTTGTCATAAGTTCTTGCCCCGTATTCTTGACCACCCGTCTCCGTCGCACTTCCTCCGTTTTTACCGATCAATTTTCCGTCGCGAGCCAAATAATACATCCGACTAATATTTTCCACATGTTTGCGATTAAGCGGATCGGCCGGATTCAGCAAAACCACCAAAATGCCATTATAAGGAATTTGATCCTCCTTCAGACCGATACACTCCTTCAGATCCTTGAATGAAGGTGCCGGATTAAAATTGCCCGCTCCTTTGTCCGGCGGTAACGGCCCGGTGTCTTGACCTTCCGTGCCGGTTTTTCCGTTGTTCGGTCCGGTGCCGGTGTTGCTACCGGTGTCAGACCCCGTTCCATTTTGATTATTCGTGCCAACATCCTCTCCTTTTTTATACTCCTTGTCCAAAATATCATCATACCAATTAGGGCTTTGTTGGTTTTTTTTGTAGGCCTCTTCCGCTTCTTTTCTTTTTTCTTCATCGCTCTTGGTTTCCAGCTCATCTCGACATTTTTGGTTTTGAGCGCTATCGGAGCTGATTTCTCCCGTACACAAAGCTTTTTTAATTGATGGACCGTTTGGCGTATCGGTGCAAGTGTCCTTAACCGAATTCGGATAAACCATCATTCTGTCGCCCTCGCAACGAGAAGCCGGACAAGTTTTTTCCTCCAGAAAAACATCTTTACAGTAGGTTTTTTGGATTCTCGGTCCGTCATCATTATTGTTATTATTTTGGCCGGAGCTTCTGTCCCCACCGTCCCTGTTATCATCAAAGATACTCTCACTATCGGAAACGCATCTCTCCCCCGAACGATAAGCGCCCTCAGGACAGTCGCATTCATAAATCGGATTATAGACATTAGAGCAATCGAGATTGCGACCGGAATAAGTTTCCTTTTCCGCCAAACATTTGTTACGGAATTCATTTAATTCTCCACCTGATTCCAGGCACTTGTCAATTTCACCAATCGGATCACCGGAGACATAAGCATAAAGAGATTTTTTCTCAACTTCCGCCACCGTGCCCATCGTTTTTAACGCAGCCACTGCGCCACTGATTTTTGGTTGATCGGCTTCTGTCAGCAATTCGCCCGTCACTTTTTTCAAAGTTGGTCCATTTTTAATTAAGTAATAATCATCCACATCGGTTGTATTGAGAGATAAAAGTTCTTGTACTTTTGATTTATTGTCTTTTAGCGAATCCCCAACCAGCGGATCGGTATTTTTTTCGACAGTATAATCACTCAACTTTTCCACATCAAAGCCCAAATCCAAATTTTTGTAACGCACAATTTCTTGGTCGCTTAAGCTTTGATCACCTAAAACAAATTTAATTTTTCTTTCAGTTGGCAAGCTCTTCAAATCCGCTAAAATATTATCCGTTGAAAAATTTATCGTATCGAGCTTAACAATTCGATTATCACCGGAAACCAAACTGCTTATGTTATTGGCGCTAACTACTTGGCCATTAAGATTCTCATCCAAATAGGCACTGTCTCCGAAAGAATATTCCTCCTTCGGCTCGACGGAAATACTGTCTCCTTCGCATTTGATTTGGAACCAACCGTCACCTCTTTTTGATCCCGCTATGGAGAAAGTCGTCACGGCCATCATAAATGCCAGCAGAGAAGCGCCAAAACCCCAAACAGCGTTTTTTAGCCAATTTTTTGCTTTTTTTATTTTTTCTTCTTCACCTCCCGTTGTTAAATAGAAAAAACCGCCCAATATCAAGAATAAAACGGCTACGGCCAAAGCTAAATCAAAAAGCCAACCGGAAAAATTATTCATTGTGGCTAGCAAATCGCAAGTTGAGCAATCAATCCCGCCACAAGTTACCATTGATTCTTCTTCCATGAGTAATTTTTATTTTTTAATTTATTTGTTCTTTATAATAATATACATTAAAATAAATAAAGTTAAATTTTAAAAAAATTAAAATGGCAACCGTAGAGGAAAATAGTGCAACGCTGGAGAATGTTAATCCGGCCGATTTAATCGGCGGAACCCAAGATTTGATCAATAATACCCCTGACATAGCCCCTCCGGTTGATCCCGGTATAGTTATCTTTCTCGGCATGCTGGTTATTTTTTTACTCTTTCTGGCTTTTCTCTGTTATATCTTTTTCGCTATTTGTTTAATGAAAATCGCTAAAAAAACCGAAACTCCCCGTCGCTGGTTTGCTTGGATTCCCGTTCTCAATGTTATTTTGATGCTTAAGATAGCGCAAAAACCGCTCTGGTGGTTCTTCCTTCTTTTAATTCCGCCCATCAACATTGCCATTATGATTGTCGTTTGGATGGCCATCGCCAAAGCGGTTAAAAAGCCTGATTGGCTGGGAGTTCTTATGCTGATTCCGATTGCCAACCTAATTGTCCCCGCCTATTTAGCCTTTTCGAAGATGGAAAATGGCGAAACCGCCAAAGTCATCAATCCGACCGAGCCGAAAAA
>CALFZX010000037.1 GCA_937952315.1 uncultured bacterium | reverse complement strand
GGAAAACGAAAATGAATCTTCATCTCTAATCCCACCACAAAAAATTGGGATAATTCTGCTGATTTTAAGTGGCGTTATTTTGATTTTGAGCGGATTAGCTTATTTTCTTTATTTTGAAAAGTCGGCCAATGCTCCGACCACCGGTCAACCCGTTGCCGATAGCTTGGATGAGTTTATTAAATCTCAGCCGGACCTCCTATCGATTGAGGAGGCAAGTAATGTTGGGCTAAGTAATAAAGAGCTTGAATTTTCTCTTCAAAAACACGATCAAAGCCTAAAAGTTATCTTACTGCCAAAAATGTTAGTGGGCGGTGATGCCGTCTATGAACCGGTCGTTCAAACCGATCAAGGAATCTATTTATTGGAGGAGGCCAACAAAAAAAATATTTTCGTTGTCGAAAATAAAGATGACGCTCTCAAGTATTTTGACTTCATAATGACTAAAGCCGGAAAAAACAGTTACGATCGAGCTCGAAAAACTATCTCAAACGAGAGCGACTATGCCGAAGCCGGCTGTCGTTCCGCTCTCAACAATGAAGATTTCGGTCTGCCGGAAGATAAACCGATTAGCCGAGCGACGGAAAAAGACGGAAAGTTTTTGATTGATTGGATCTATTCGACCGAAGCTTTTCCCGCCGGTTTTTACGCGGAAAGATATTCGGTTGACAAGCAGGGAGGAATCGAGCCGATTTTGGAGTCAGAAAAACCTTTTTGGTCCTGCGGACAGGGAATAATGTTTTAAACAAAGAAACCGGTGAATTTTGTTCCAAGATCAAGAAAACAATATTATGATTAGTATTTTTATATGCCGTACAAAAAAATAATCGCTCTTCTTGCAATCTGCCTTCTCGCGCTAACGGAATCACCGGTTTCTGCTTGGATCGAACCGACGACTGTTCCGCCCGGTAACAATATTTACGCACCTCTTAATACTTCTTCCTTCGGTCAAAGTAAAATCGGCGGATTGATATTAAACATTGGAAAAGCAACTCACGGATTGATAGTTAGCTACGGATTAGTGGGCATCGGCACAGACAACCCCGAATCCAAACTGGATGTCAGGGGAGAAACCAAAACGGATAGTCTGGGAGTAAGGGGTAATGCCAATGTGGGAGGTAAAGTAACCAGTACTGGCTTGGAAGTTAATTCAACAACTAACGGAGTTTTGTTTCCCCGAATGACTACGGATCAAAGAAATGCGATTACCAGTCCACCGGAAGGCCTCTTGATTTTCAATACCGATGAAAAGGAAAAAAGATTCAATATTTTTTCGAACAACAGCTGGCAACCCGTTGGATCTCAAAACATAATTACTCCGGAATTCGCCGTTGGAGATGGTCGTCCCGGGGACGCTTATTGTAAGAAGAAGAATATTACTGACTCTGGTATTCAAGAAGATTGGGTTAATATAAATAACAATGAACCTTGTGGCGAAGGGAAGATTTGTAAAGATGGAAATTGTATTTTAGGACCTTTTTGTGGCATAGATTATTATCAATCTGGAAAATATTGTGAAACTGTCGGCACAGGTTACTACTCTCCCGATGGAGACAATAATCGTTATTCTTGCACTAATAAGCCAGCAAATTCAACTTATACATCATCTGGAGGCGGATCGAATAATTGTCCTTGGCTATGTAATACCGACTATTACAAAAATGGAAATTCCTGTTCATATGTCGGTATCGGCTATTATTCTCCCAATTTAAATAATAATATTTATTCTTGTACGAATAAACCCTCGAATTCTTTTTACACTTCCGCCGGCAACGGAACTAATAATTGTAGTTGGAGCTGCAATAGCGGTTATGTAAAAGACGGTGGAATTTGTCGACTCCCTTTTCATGTTTCTGATATCATAAGTTCCGGCACTTGCACTAGCTATTGCAACAATCGAGGGGCTACGCTTCTCTCTATCGGAACTGACTCGGAGGCCACTAATGGTTTTTACTTTTATTCTTGCTTACGGGCGTACGGTAATGGCTACTGTCCGGCAGTTGGCTCCGGTAGCTCAAAAGTGCCTTCTAATCCAGCAACACTCAATGCTACGTGCTATACACGATCTTCTTGGATGCCATGCGGGATACCCACAGTAGGAGAAGAATGGATTAGAATATCTATGAGATGCAGGTGCAGTAAATAATTTTCATAAAAACTCATTCCGCGCTTGACAATTTTCTTTTCCGGTACTACCTATTATCAGTTCAGAAGAAATGTCTTTTTGGATTTTTGTTCATCGAAGGAGGTTCAAAATGAGCAAATGGGAGTTCTTTAAAAACCTTGAGAGAGCGCAAGAAAGCGTCCACGCAACCGAAAGAAACTTACTGTTGTTGGAAAAGAAATTGCTTGATTTAACGGGCAACGGGCTGGTGAATTCTTTGGCAAGGGAAGAGTTGGAAATTATTCTGGAAGGAATAATCACTTACAGAATACTAGTAAACAAAATCTGGAGGGATCTTCTGGTTGAATACGGAAGAAAAAATATCAGAGGAGGAAAATAATGATTGATCATTTGTTTGAAGGAAAATTTGTGTCCCCTTTTAGAACCGATAACCCCCGAATCATAGGCCAGCTGAAAACTCTGGAAAAAGAATTTAACGATTGCGACGGCACAGATCCGGAAAGAGCCAAAGCAATTCTTCGTTTGGCCGTTATTCTTCACGGGGAATTCATGCAATGTGAATTCTGTGGAGAGAACAACTTGTGGGAGCATGCGAAAAGTTGTCCTTTGAACCAAAATTCTCTTTCCATAAATCAGCTGATGACAAAGATGTATCAGTGGGAGACTGGATTTGAAATTGGTTTTAGGAATGAGGATTTTCCCAGAGATTTTATCAAGGAAGATTGTTTTATGCTCGGCTTCGGTCGAGGCCAAGCCGAAAGAATCAAAGCTCATTCCGAAACCGATTGCCTTTTTCAAAAATTTGAATACGGTAAAGAAGAATATAGGAGGGTAGCTATATGAGGCGCATTGAGTTTGCGAAACTGATTGTGGGAATGGCGAACCTGCGGACTGTCGGCGGATTTTCCGTCAGAATTATTGAAATAAATGAAGCGGGAAATTTAATTGGTCGCGTAGGAGAGCCCAGCATGCTTTCCCTCCGTTGTCTTTGGAACACAGAGGGAAAAGAGCTAAACGGAAATAAATGGCTGGATTTGGAACTCGATCCGGCCGTTAAAAAAATATTAACCGACATCTAAACGATATCACCCAAGACTCTTGATTTTTTTCAAGAGTCTTTTTTCTTTCGTATGATTTTTAAAAATGCTGACAAAATTGCAAAGGTTGATTAATTTGGGGTTCATGATCAGTAAGACTGATTGAGAATGTAAAAATCAAAAATCAGAATTACAGTGTGGAATAAAAAATGATGCAAATATGTTATTAAAATTTTTACATTTACCGATATAACCCGGATTCCGGTAGGCGGGCAAGACACCTCCACATTCGCCCCTACCTCTCCCAATTGTCTCTTTTCGCCTGATCTTCGGTCGGATTTTCATACTGAACTTCACCTCGCTCCGCCGACATCAAAACTTGTCGAGGCCGATTTCCCTCCGCCGGGCTGATAACTCCGTTATTTTCAAGCAAATCGATAATTCGAGCCGCTCGCGAATAACCGATACGCAAATGTCTCTGGAGCGATGAGGTTGAAGCTTTTTTTTCTCGCAGAACAATTTGTTTGGCTTCTTCGTAGAGATTGTCTTCGTCATCATCAAAGAAGTCTCCTCCGCTGCTCGATCCGCCACTACCGTTAGTGTTCAATGCCTGCGTCAACATTGGATTATAATTGACCGGCTCCTGCGCGGAAAGATGTTCGACTAATTTTCGCACTTCCTCTTCCGAGACAAAAGCTCCCTGGATACGCCTCGGCTGACTTGATTCTTTAGGTAAAAATAGCATATCTCCCTTGCCTAACAATTTTTCCGCGCCGGACATATCCAAAATTGTGCGAGAATCAATCTGAGAAAAAACTTGAAAGGCGATTCGAGTGGGAAAATTCGCCTTGATAATACCCGTAATAACATTAACGGACGGTCTTTGCGTGGAAAGAATTAAATGAATACCAACCGCTCTTGACATCTGGGCCAAACGGACAATCGCTCCTTCCACTTCTTTCGAATAATTTGAAGACATCAAATCGGCTAATTCATCGATTACGATAACGATATAGGGCAAATATTCCGGCTCGATTATTTCTCCCGTTTCTTTGTTCACTTCCGGCTCCACTTCTCCTTCCAACACTTTTTTATTGTAAGAAATAATATTTCTCGACATCGTCTCTTGAATCAAAGAATATCTTCTCTCCATTTCGGAAACCGCCCACTTCAAGGCACCGATGACTTTATGGTAATCGACGATAACCGGCGTTAAAAGATGAGGGATGCTATTGTAGAGAGTCAACTCAACCCTTTTTGGATCAACCATAATGAGTTTCAAATTGCGCGGGGTATTACGAAAAAGTAAGCTGGCAATGATACAGTTTATCCCGATGCTTTTTCCCGACCCGGTCGTGCCGGCCACCAAAAGATGGGGCATTTCCGACAAATCGGAATAAACATAATTACCGGCCGCATCCTCACCAAAAGCAACCAGCAATTTTTCTTTTGATTCGACAAAAGAAGGGTTGTCAATCAACTCTCTCAGGCTCACTGTTCTTTTTTGTTTGTTCGGCACCTCCACTCCGACTAAAGATTTCCCCGGAATAGGCGCCTCGATCCTAATCGGATGAGCGGCCAACGACATAGCTAAATTGCTTTGAATAGCCGTAATGCGACTTAGCTTTATTCCATCGGCCGGTCGAATCGAATATTGAGTGACGGTCGGTCCGACATTTACCTCCGCTACATCAGCCGGAATGCCAAAGTTGGCTAAAGTTTTCTGAATCGCCTTAGAATTCTTTTTAATGTCTTCCGCCACCGCCTTGGTCGAATTTTTCTGAAGTAAATTAATGGAGGGCATCTGCCATTTTTCGTCCTGCCCCAAAGGACTGGTCGCGACTTCACCGACACCGGTGATCGTCTCTTTAGCTTTGTTGTCACCGGCCCTGTTTCGATGAGCTTCACTGTCTTTCTTGATCGTCTGTTCCGCCTCAGCCTTAGCCCGTGACAAATCTTTCGGATTGCTCTTCTCGAGCTCTTTCTCCAACCTTTTGGTTTTTATTTTATCCTTCACATTTTTAATGCCTTTAAGCGCTTGGGAGAGGCTGACCCCCCAGCCTCTTTTTACTATCGGGAGCACTTCCTCTTTTTTATTCTGTTCCTGAGTGGCCAAATTATGAACAATCGGCTCCATTTCATCCGACGAACTTTCTTCCTCATTCTCTTCACTCTTCTCACTTTCTTTCTGCCATTTCTGAGCGTAACTATCCAAAATCAGCACTAAACCGATCAAAAAAAGCGTCGTCAGAAGGACCATTCCACCCCAAAAACCCAAATAAGAAGACAGGTAGCCGATAAAAAGACCGACAAAGCCTCCCGCTTCTTTCATCGCCGCAACATTCGTTTTACCAGCGATATCGCCTTTAACTAAAGCAAAGATACCCAGACTGACAGCATAAGCTAAGATAAGACCGATAATTCGGTAATGAGGATTTTCTAAATTTTTATATCTGATCCAAAAATAACCGACAAAAAAAAGAACCGGTGCAATAGCGAACTTACCCCAACCGAAAATCATTGCGATGCCCAAAGCAATATATTTTCCAAAAAAACCGGCTTGACCGAAAAAACTTAAAATAATCAAAAACCCCAAGCCCCAAAGAGCAATTGCGATTAACCATCTTTCCGCAAAACCGGAAATTCTACGGCTGCCCTCATCTTCCGACAGCTCTTCCGTCCCTACAATTTTTTTTTCTTTTTTTCTACCCATTTGAAATCTCTTAAAATGCTTATTTTTTAACAAAGACCATCCCAAAATGGTAATTTCCCGCCGGAAATGATTCCAATAAAGAAAGTCCCTGGCCTTTTACCAACTTTAAAATATCATTCTGGTCGAGGCGAGCTTCATTTTCCGGACCGAAATTCTTAATGACCATACCTTGATAGCGTTTAACCCATTCAACAATCACCAAACGACCGCCCTTGGCCAAAATTCTAACGCCTTCATCAATCAACCGATTTTTATGCTTTGAGGTATAAAGAGTGTTCGCCAGAAGGACAAAACTGCACTCACCGTTTTTAATCACTTTTTTCAAGGCGCCCTTCTTTTCCAGATCGACCTTGACCGCTTTTATGTTATCCAGCTTTTCCATAAACGCTCGACTGCTAACCGCCTCAATGGAAGCTTCTCTAACATCGATAGCATAAACTTTCCCCTCTTCCTTAACCGCTCGCGCCAAAGCCAGCGAAAAATAACCCCCCCCGCAACCCAAGTCAGCCACCGTCTCTCCTCGATCGATTTCCCAAGCAGAGACAATCAGCTCCGGATTGATAAATCCGCTGAAAACCGTATTCAGATTTCGAGTAATTTGACTGGGCACCAAGGTTTTTTCTTCAATCATTTTTTATTTTTATAATTTTATTTATTGTTTTCTTCAAGACGCATAATTAAATTAAGTTCTTCCGCTTTTTCTTCATAATAAGCTCGGTTAAATTTCACTTCAAATTCATTCAATCTGTCATCCTTGAAGTATAACCTACCCATTTTTTGATGCCAATAATATTCCGGTAAAAATATTTTAACTGAAAACTCTTTTTTTTGCTCTTCAAGCCAATCGGAGAAAGGTTTTTTCTTGAGAAAAATATGCCGAATTTCGATTTTTTGAATTCCGTTTTCCTCTTTTTTGTTATCCAATCTAACAAAATGCCAGCCGTCCTCCGTCTCAAAAGGTTCCCCAATTTTACCGATCGACCAGCCAAAAACCGTTTTTAATTCAGGAAAAGGCGCTTCATTCAAAGCAAAAGCCGGCAGAAGACCGCCCGAACTCTTACTTGGCGAATCGCTAAATTTTTCCGCCAAATGAGCAAACTCCGCTCCCGAGGCCAACTGTTTTTTAATGTCTTCAACCTTTGATTTTGTTTCCAGATCGAGATAACCATTCTCTTTAACCACTTCCTCCAACTTTTCCCGATAAAGCAGAGGCAGAACCACTCTTTCAATAAAATCTTCCCTGCGCCAACCGTAAAGCATCCTCATTGAGACCATATTTTCGTCTTTTTTTCCCTCTCGATTGAGAATCTGCTCTCCCACCGTCTCCGCTTGACTAATTGAAAAATTAATTCCTTTTTCTTCTGCTAAAATTTTAATAATTTGATTTTCTATCAATTCACTCAGAATGCTTTTTTTCACCATCAGTAATCTTTTCAGCCCCTCTTCGCTGCCAAAATCAAACTTTTGATCGCCGACCACCGCCTCTTTGCTCTCCAAAAATCGCTTAATTGCTTTACTGTTAAAAATATAATCATCCAGATAGACCATTTTTTTTCCTTGGACTGAGGCTATCGGCAAAGGTAACTTGGAGGCAACCGTGTCCACCAGAGAGTTCTGCCAACCGGCAAAATAAATCCCGTAAATCAAAGCGCCGAAAGAAAAAACCAGAATCGTCAATCCGATAAGACCGAATCTTATAAATTCTTTAAAAACCGCCTCCGTCCCCTCTCTTTCTTTCCGTTGATTCTTGTCGATTGTTTTTTTCGACGGATGCCCCTTCTTTATATCCATAACCATTTTTATTTGTCTTTAATTTTAAAAGTCAAGTCGTTCACCACTGTCAGGTATTTTAACTTTTTTAATGAATTTGGACAATTATTACTTGACAATATCTTTTAATCCTAGATTTAATAGTTATTGTTAGTCTTTAAATTTTATTATCATGCCAAACAAATTAAATGCAAAGAAATATTTGAAGGTTTCTCGCAAAAACAAGGCTCGCAATCTAATCTTCAAAAAAAAAGTAAAGGCCTCCATTAAAGCCGTTAAAGTCGCTATCGAAAGCAAGCAACCGGTCCAAGAAATTGAAAAGGCCGTTAAGGTGGCGGAAAAAATTTTGGATCGCGCCGCTCAAAAGAAAATTATCAAGAAGAACGCCTCCGCTCGCAAGAAGGGTCGTCTCTTCAAAAAGCTGAAAAACGCTTCGGAAAAATAAATCCGTTCGAAGTTTTCGTTCAGAGTCCAAAGACCTTCGCATGAAGGTCTTTTGCTTTTTGGTCGCTCAGCTCTCGGTAGGAAACACTTATCGTATACTTAATTCCGTCTTTTAAGGGAAAAGCGTCTTTTACTTCCAAATTCCAAAGATGTTTTTTACCGATTTTGCGAACAATATTATTTATCAAACGATGAATCGACTCCGTTTTTTTTAGCTTCCGGTTCACATCCAGCGTCACCAGCTTCTCTTTAAATTCATAAACCGCTTCATTAGTTCCGTGGCTCAAAGATCTCAACACCTGATTCAAATTTATCTCGCTCAAATAAACAGCCGGCCGATTTTCCTCCGGTAGCAATTTATAAAGAACGCCAATCGGTCTGTCGTCAACCGAAATATCAAAGCAAACCGTCGGATTGGCAATTTGAGGCTTATTCGAAGATGGAGAATAGACTAGGTTTGAAAGACCGAGCGACCTCAACATTTTCTCCGTCAATTTTCGCATCTCGTTTAAAGAAAATTTTTCTTCATCGTCTCCCCAGAGCAACGCCAAAGAATTATGCTCCAAATATTTACCCTTAACTTTGCAGAAGATTTTGCCAATTTCAAAAAATCTACAAAATTTCAAATTTTTCTTTCTCCACTCTTTCAGCTGATTAAGCAAACCGGGAGCCAAAGAAACTCTCAACTCGGGAAATTCCTCGTTCACGGAATTTAAAGTCAAAACCGGCTCACCCTCAATGCAAGCCATCTGGCGGTTAGCCTCTTTAGAGACTAAAGCGCAGGAAAGTATCTCGTCCAGCCCCAGTGTTTTTAAAGATTCCCGAGCAGAGTCGACCAATCGTACAATTTTCGGCGTTATATCTTTGGTTACAGTCAACTTGGGTATCTCGTTAAAAGGAATTTTTTCGAATCCTTTAAAACGAATGACTTCTTCGATTAAATCTTCCTCCTGTTGAATATCTAATCGACCGATTGGTGGTTCTATCCGCCAATTGCCACTGTTTTTAATAGGACGGATCTTAAAACCCAAGGAAAGCAAGATTTTCTGATTTTCCGAAACGGAAATCGGTATTCCGGCGAATTTTTTTGATTTTTCGGGATTAAAAATGATCTTCGGTGCATTTTCTTTCTTTGGATAGTAGTTGAAAACTTCAACTTGGGATTGATCGCTACCTGCTTGCTCTAAGATTAAAGCTAAAAGCCAATTTATCGCCAAAGGCAAACCATTGGGGTCAAGATGTTTGCTTAATCGATTACCCGCCTCCGTGATGATTTTCAATGAAGAAGCGTTTTTATGAACCGCTCCGGAATCATAAACGGCCATTTCAGCAATAATAGTCTCAGTTTTTTCATCAATCTCCGCTTTTTTACCCCCCACTAAACCCGCCAGAGCTAAAATCTTTTTATTGTCACGCAAAATAATTTCGTTTTTCTTTTTCAATTTAATTTCCGTACCGTCCAAGGTAGTGATTCGAGAAAATTTATCGTTCAAATCCCAAACAAGATCTCCCTCCAATTTCCTTTCGTCGAGCAAGTGAGAAGGATAGCCCGTCACAATCATCACAAAATTCGAAAGATCCACTAAAAGGCTCTTGCTGTTCATTCCGTAAAGCGCTAAAAAATTCCGTAGCCATTCGGGAGAAGGACCGTTTTCAACATGAGTCACCCGATAGGCAATAATCCTTTTAACAAACCGACCGTTTTTTACCGAAATATTTTTTGCTCGACCAATCTTTTGCTTGATTCTGAATTCCGGCAACACCAGAGGTTTATTCCACTTGGCGGCCACTTCCCGAGCGATTCCCAAGACGGAAAGACAATCGGGACGATTATGCCGAACTTCAAGACCCATCAGCCAGTCTTTTTTGCCTAGATACCTGACCTCCTCCAGACTTTCCATCATGAAACCGGCCATGGTCAAAAAATTACCGACTTTGGAAACATCCGCTTTTAAATCGGGCACCAGTTTTTTAATTTCGCTAAAGAGAATTTTCATTTTCGTAATATTTATAACCTAAATTACCACCCATAAGAGTGCGAATATCCGTTATTTTGTATTTGGCCATTGCCCAACGATCCAAGCCCAAACCAAAGGCAAAGCCCATCCACTTGTTTCGATCGATACCCGCCATTTTCAAGACATTGGGGTGGATGATTCCCGCTCCTCCCATTTCTATCCAGCCAACCCCTTTGCAAAGACGACACCCCTTGCCTCTGCAATTAAAACATTGCATATCGGGACCGACACCCGGCTCAACTTCCGGATAGTATTTGTTGCGATAGCGGACCTTGACGGACGGACCGTAAAGCCTTTGAAAAAGAGCGCTAAAAGTTCCAAAGAGATCTTTCAAACTCACCTCCGGCAGAACTACCACTCCTTGATATTGATGAAACATAAAATGGTTGCTTCTGTTAACTTTTTCATTACGATAGGCCTTGCCTGGAAAAGCGGTTTTAAAGGGCGGTTTGAAGCTCTCCAAAATACGCGCTTCAATAGAAGAAGTCTGGGTTCTCAATAAAACATTCGGCTCCTCAATATAGATAGTATCTTGCATATCTCTCGCCGGATGGTCGATTGGGACATTTAGTCTTTGTAAACAGTATTCATCCGTTTCAATCTCCGGCCCCTCCATGATGCTATATCCCTGCTCTCGAAAAAAGTCGTTGATGAGTTTGATTGTCTCCGTCAACGGATGCAAGTGACCGATCTTTGGAGCCTCAAAATCTAGACTTTCCCTCTCGGAAGCTAAATTTTCTTTAAAAGCCGTTTTTTTTAATTCTTTTTCTTTTTCATCCAACAAGGTCTGAGCTTCTCTTTGAAATTTTTGGATCTCGATAGCTCTTTCTTTTCTTTTCTCTTGAGGCAAAGCGCCCAAACCGGATAGAGCTTTTTTAATAACACCCTCTCGGCCGAAATATTGTCGCCAAATCTTCTCCCTGGCCGACTCCTCGGTCACTTTTTTCAGATCTTTTTCAAGTTTGACAATCAGCTGAGAATATTCCATGATAAAAAGCTTAAACTTTTGCTCTAAATAAGGTAAAACACTTTTTCTTTTCGGCAAACTAATCGTAAAATTCTTTAATCAATTGATTATATTGAGTCACTTTTTGATTATATAATGCGGTTTTCTTATTGTATTCATCGACTTCTTTTCTCACCGCCTCGACCGCTTTGTTATAGGCGGGGACGGCCTGATTGTAGTTTTCATAATCATTTTTCTTCTTCCACTCGTTCATTTTTTCGGTTAAGGCGTCAACTTCTTGTTTATCTTTTTCTACTTTTTCTTTAAGAGGATTTAATTCGATTTTGAGTTGATTGATTTGTCCTTCCAATTCACTGATTTGATCTTGCGTTTTAATCGTATACATAATACCGGTGTAAGATCTTCCTTCCGTTTTTTGAAACATTCTGCCTTCACCCAAATGTCTGGCCTCAACTTGTGCTCCGTTGTCTTCATTGAATTTTTTCTTTTCCTGTTTAAGAATAGCCAGATTATCTTCTTTGCCGAAATCGGGAATTATTCCGATACGATGACCCGGCTGAGTCGTTTCAATGTAGCAATAGCCTGAAGAATAACTGGACAGCTCCTGGGGACACTTAACGGCGGCGGCCAGATGTTTAGCTTCTTTATATTCGAACAGAGCGGTGCCATAGCCTAATTGACGCAAAATGACCGTCAGCAAAAAACTTTTTTCCGAACAAACGCCTAAATTGTCATAAAGAATTTCATATGGATACATCGGCTTGACACTGTCTGAGCCGCCTTCTATTAGCTCCGCTTTAGCGTTGTCGTAAGGAATGCTCTGAACAAAAGCGGTGGCCAATTCAACCGTCTGCTCCTCTGAAAGACGATTTTGTTTGCTTAATTTTTCAATTGCATCAGTCAGCTGAACGATAGTCTGATCGATCGGATTTATTTTTAAAAACATCGCATAATAATCTTCCTCCCAGTTGGTCGGTAAGTCTCCGGAGTAGACAAAATCTTTTGGACTGGAGCGATAAAAATCATAAACTGAACGATACAGAGTCAAGTCCAGAGAGTATTCTTTGCCATTATAGTTCCATTTATACTGGATTTCCTTCGACTCCTGCAACTCTGGAAATTTTCTCACCGGCGGATTCAGCTGATGACCTTCATTATCGTTAGAATTGACATTGGTAGTTTTAATGAGGGGCGAGATTTCCTTAACTTGGCTGATAAACCCAATGTACCAACCAATAAAAGCCGAAATTGCAACAAAAAAAAGAAATTTTAACAAATTTTTTAGAAAGTTCATCTGACAGTTTTCTAAAATTAAATACTTGTGTTAATTTTATTTCAAGTTTATTGTTTCCGATAGTTTTGATCCCGTAGTTCAACTGGATAGAACACAGGCTTGCGGAGCCTGCGGTTGGAGGTTCGAGCCCTCCCGGGATCACTCTTATTTTCTCTTATTCTAGTTTAAACCAGTCTAGCGGTGTCAAAACTTTTGGTCCTTTTTCGGTGATCGCCACCGTCCATTCGAAGTGAGCGCTAAGAGAACCGTCTTTCGTTTTGTAAGCCCAACCGCTTTTACGATCCAAAACAACCTTGAAAGATCCGGCATTCAACATCGGCTCGATAGCCAGAACCAAACCGGAAACTAATTTCATTCCTCGGTTAGGCCGACCGTAGTTCAACACAAAAGGATCTTCATGAACCGCGTGGCCGACACCGTGACCGACCAGATCTCGCACCACGGAAAACCCGTTCTCTTCGGCTCTTTTTTGGATAGCATGACCGATATCACCCAAGTGACAGCCGGAACGGCAAAATTCCAATGAATCTTTCAGACAGTTTAATGTCGTTTTAACTAATTTGCGCTTCAATAAAAATTCTCTTTTTTGCACATCGGTCTTCTCGTCTTCTACCAAAAAGCTAATCGACGAATCGGTAAAAAGTCCTCTATACTTGATACCCAAATCCAAACTCACCAGATCTCCGGATTTGATTATTTTTCCCTCAGGAAAACCGTGAACCACCTCATCGTTTAAAGAAAAGCAAATATTGTATGGAAAACCTTGATAACCCTTGAAGGAGCAACAAGCACCCGCTTTTTGAGCTATATCGCCGGCCAACTCATCCAATTCTGAGGCTTTCACTCCCGCCCGGGCTTGCCGTCGCAGAGTCTTTAAAATTTCGGCCAAAATTAGACCGCCCTCGTTCATTAACTCAATTTCTTTGTGGCTCTTAAGCTTGATTTTTTCTCCCATGGGAATCTTCAAAAAAAATTAACCGTTTTTTTGGATTATTTTATTTTTTATTTTTTCAGCCGATTGAACAAAATTATTCTTATCAAAATCATTTTCCGAAACCAAAGCGATTTCCGAATTCAAAAATTCTCCCTTTAGTCTTTTAATCAAATCCCTTTCATCTTCTCGGTCTCGATCTATTTTAAAGAGAAAGTAGTTCATTTTGCTTTCCTCACTCTCAGTTTTTTCCGGCCAAAAAAGCATAAGTTTTCGGTTGCCCAGATCCAAATAATTTTTCAGGCGAACAAAAAATCTTTTCACTACGATTTTCGGAAAATCAAAACAGGACAATTCTTCCTCCGTTAAATAAGACCAAACAAAATTATCGTCTTCTTCAAGTCTTTGAAGCATTTTACCCCAAAGTTTTAAAGAGTAAAGTGATTCCGTTTCGTAAAGAGCATTAACAATTTTTTGGTGATCACCTCCGTTTTCCATCAGGAAAGAGGCGATTTCGAAAGTCTTGGGAGTCACTTTCAGACTTTTGAAATTATCCGTTGCCTCGATCAAGGCCGTCAATAAGCATTGCGCCACTTCTCCCCTCACCGCTTTCGGATTGATTCTGATCATTAAGTCGGCGGAAAGCTCGGCAATCGAATTAAACATGGGATCAACTAAATTGAGCTGAGCATAACTCTCATTGGCAGGATTATTGTCCAGATTGACGATTGGAAGCTCGAAAAAAAGATCGCTATTTTTCTCATAAGTCTCTCCCAGGGAATTAAAATCAACTACGCCTAAAACGAATAACAAATCGTAAGAAAATTTCGCCGGTAAAAATGAAAAATCTCGAGGATCAATCGAACCGCGATCCGGAGTGATAATAATATCCAAATGTCCGCTCTCCTTACGCCAACGAACATCTTTAATATCGTTATTTTCGGTGTTAAAAGAAAGAATAAAATCTCTCACTCCGCTAATTTTGGAAAGAATCAAACTGTATTCCGGCAAAAAGTGGTACAGCTTTTTTAATTCCTCATATCGAGGCAAATATATCGCCGGATATTTTTTGTCGTCCAACCGACCGAGGAAAAAACCCCAAGCCAAAAGACTGCCAAAAAGATCTCCATTTATCTCATCTTTGGTCAAAAGCAGTTTATTTTTGTGATTGCGTAAAAATTGAGAGAATTGTTCTTCCTTGCTAAGCATCATAAAATCAACCTTAAAAAGTAATCTTTTTAAGTTAAACCTTTTTTAAAAAATTGCAATTTTTGAAGAAAAGACTAAAAAATCTTAAATTAACAATCACTTTCTATCGACCTGCCCCTACACCCCCTCCTGTATCTTCTGCTTGACATCGGTGGAGCTTTCTCCGCAATCGATTGGTTGGTCGCTCA
>CALFZX010000036.1 GCA_937952315.1 uncultured bacterium | reverse complement strand
TTCTAAACGATAAATCCGTTTTTTATTGAATAGGTCGAGAAAGGAAAGTTGTGCCACCCGTTGGGCTTCAGGAGAAATAGTGTTATAAAGCAAACTCCAATCGACGCTTAAGCCAAGTCGATTCCATAAATTACGATAAACCTTACCGCCTTCGTTAGTCTCTTTGATACACAAATCAACAAACTCCTGACGAGTAATTTTTGCTTTGTTAACCTTATATTTTTTCTCGACATGCCTTTCCGTCGGCAACCCGTTATCGTCAAACCCCATCGGATAAAAGATATTATTACCAAGCATTCTTCTGAACCTGATTATCACTTCCGCCTGGGTATAACTCATGGCGTGACCGACATGCAGATGATCGGCGCTAACATAGGGAGGCGGTGTGTCAACGGAATAAATTTTTCCTTTATTCTTTGAGGAAAATCGATAAATGGACTTTTTGTCCCAAAATTCAGACCATTTTTGTTCAGTATCCCCGGGAAAATAATGCTTGGCTATGTCCATTCCAAAAAATTAATTTTAAATTTTATCAAAAATCTGATTATTTTTTTGACAATTAGAAAATAAAGGCTAAAGTAAGTTGTAGTTTGAAAATTGACTCAAACTATGTCTTATGATAGAAACTAAAAACATTATAAGCAAGAAAATCCATTGCTTTAGTGCTTTTTGTTTTTATGTAGAGCGTTAAAAATTTTTATGGAGAAAGAAATTGTAAAATTTGAAGGTGAAGTGATGGAGTCTCTCCCAAATGCCACTTTCCAAGTCAGATTGGACAATCAACACGAGATTTTGGCTCATATTTCCGGCAAAATGCGAGTAAACTATATCAAGCTAATGCCCGGCGATCGGGTTATCGTGGAAATGAGTCCGTATGATTTGAGTAAAGGAAGAATTATTCGTCGTCTATAGTCCGTCAAGATGAATCAACCAAAGTTTTTAAAATAATTTATTTAGTTATGAAAGTCAAAGCTTCAGTCAAAAAAATTTGTCGTGATTGCAAAGTAGTCAAGCGAAAGAAGAGAGTCTATGTAATTTGCAAGAAAAATCCCCGTCATAAGCAAAGACAGGGCTAGTTTTTTTGAATGAATTTTTTTAAGTTTTTAATTTTATTTAACCATGCCACGAATAGTTGGAGTTAACATTCCCGAAAATAAAAGATTGGAAATTTCTCTTACTTATATTTTTGGAATCGGCCGCAGTCTTAGCAATAAAATTATTGAAAGAGCCGGTCTGGATAAAAATAAGCGCGCAAAAAATCTTAATCAGGACGAACTGGCCAAATTGAAGATTGAAGTGGAAAAACTGAAAACGGAAGGAGAATTGCGCCATGTCGTTCTTTCAAACATTAAAAGATTGAAAGAGATAAGCTGTTATCGAGGAATGCGTCATTCCAGACATTTGCCCGTTCGCGGTCAGCAGACCAAAACAAATTCTCGCACCGTCAGAGGCAATCAGAGAAAAACCATGAGCAGCGGAAAGAGAAAGGTTGAAAAGAAATAAACGAATACTGAACATTTAACTTAATTTATTTGATTATTATGGACATTGTCGAAGAAAAAAAAGAGGTAAAAACGGAAACCGCTACGCCGAAAAAGAGCTTTTCCAAAAAAGGTTTTTTTCGTAAACGCAGTGTGACCAGAGCCCAAGTGCATGTTCTTTGCACTTATAATAACACCAAAGTCACAATCACCGATATGCGCGGAGAAGTTTTGGGTTGGGCCAGCTCAGGCTCTTTGGGTTTTAAGGGATCGAAAAAGTCCACTCCTTTTGCCGCCACCCTGGTAGCGCAAAAAGCGTTGGAAAAAACTGCTCGTTTCAACATTAAAGAAGTTGAGATTTTCATCAAAGGTGTCGGCGGAGGTCGTGAGGCTTCAGCGAGGGCTATCGGCAATGCCGGTATTCAAATCAATCGAATCAAAGATGTCACCCCCGTTCCGCATAACGGTTGTCGCCCGAAAAAACCTCGTCGAGTCTAATCTCTCGAGAAAAACTCTAAATCAACTAAAATAATAAAAGAAAATGGAAGCCAAAGAAGTAAAAATTGGAGAAATTTCTCAAGTCATCGGTCCGGTAGTCGATGTTTATTTTGAAGAGAAAGGCACTTTACCTTCAATCTATAATGCTTTGGAGCTAGAAAACGGCAAAGAAAGATTGGTCCTGGAAGTACATCAGCATCTCGGTGCCGGCAAAGTGCGGGCAGTTGCCATGGGCCCAACGGACGGACTTCGAAGAGGCATTCGTGTTATAAATACCGGTCGGCCAATCCAAGTGCCGGTCGGAAGAGAGACGCTTGGCAGAATGTTCGATATTCTGGGTCAACCGATCGACGGAAAGGAAAAAATTAAAGAGTCTATCCAGATGCCCATTCATCGAGAGGCTCCGGAGTTCGTTGATCAGTCAACGGAAACGGAAATTTTTGAAACCGGTATAAAAGTGATTGATTTAATTTGCCCCTTTGTCAAAGGAGGAAAAGTCGGTCTTTTCGGTGGCGCCGGAGTGGGTAAAACGGTTATCATCCAGGAATTAATTCACAATATCGCCTCCGAACACGGTGGTTTTTCAGTTTTCGCCGGAGTGGGAGAGAGAACTCGAGAAGGAAACGATCTTTATCATGAAATGAAAGATTCCGGCGTTTTAAAACAGACCACTTTAGTTTTCGGCCAAATGAATGAACCGCCCGGAGCCAGACAAAGAGTGGCTTTGACTGGTTTGACTATGGCTGAATACTTTAGGGATAAGGAAAATAAAGATGTTTTGCTTTTTATCGATAATATTTTTCGATTTACTCAGGCTGGATCGGAAGTTTCCGCCTTATTGGGAAGAATTCCCTCCGCGGTGGGCTATCAGCCGACTCTAGCGGAAGAAATGGGTGGATTGCAAGAAAGAATCACTTCCACCAAAAATGGCTCTATCACATCTATTCAGGCCGTTTATGTTCCGGCCGACGACATGACCGATCCGGCTCCGGCCACCACTTTCGGACATCTCGATTCAACCGTTTCGTTATCTCGACCTTTGTCCGAACTGGGAATCTATCCGGCCGTTGATCCGCTCGATTCTTTTTCCGCCATTCTCGATCCAGAAGTCGTCGGTGAGGAACACTATCAAGTTGCTAGAGAAACGCAAAGAATCCTACAACGCTATAAAGATTTACAGGACATCATAGCAATTTTGGGAATGGACGAGCTTTCAGAAGAAGACAAATTGCTAGTTTCCCGCGCCAGAAAAATTCAAAAATTTCTTTCCCAGCCATTTTTTGTGGCGGAACAATTTACCGGTCGGCCGGGGAAATATGTCAAACGAGAAGACACAATCGCCGGATTTAAAGCTATTATCGAAGGAAAATACGACGACAAAAACGAACAGGATTTTTATATGAAAGGAACTATCGACGAAGTGAGTAAATAAATTCAATGTCGAACATCAAATCAGAAAACTCGGAGCAGAAATGGCAGGAGCTCCTCAACCTGTGGGAGAAGATAAACCACTGTCTTTGACTTGACTAAAATAGTTTCCGAAGTAGAAACTATGAAAAAAGAGCTTTCAAGAGAAGATTTTTGGCAAGATCCTCAAAAGGCGGGAGACTTTTCTGCTCTTTTGGGGGAGAAGGAGAAGGAGCTCGCTTTTTGGGAAAACACGGAAAAAGAAATTTCAAGAATAAAGGAGGAGAAAAAATTTTTTTCGGATAATTTAATCGATTTTACCGCAGAGGAGAAAAAAGACGCTGAAGAAGAAATTGAAGCAAGAATAAAAATTTTGACGGAAAAATTAAAATCAAAAGAACTGATTATTTTTTTTAAATCCAAATATGATGATCTCCCCGCCATTTTAACCGTAAAATCGGGAGCAGGCGGCAAAGATGCTCAAGATTGGGCCGAAATGCTTCTCAATATGTACTTGAAATATTTTAAGAAAAAAAATCTTAATCACCGTGTTATTTACTATTCTGCCGGTAAAGAAGTCGGATTAAAGACGGCCGATGTTGAAGTGGACGCTTCTTACGCCTACGGATACCTCAAAGGAGAGCACGGAATTCATCGTTTAGTCAGACATTCACCCTTTAATGTCGCCGGCAGTCGAGAAACTTCCTTTGCCTCCGTTGAAATTTGTCCGATTCTCAAAAATAACGATTTTAAAATCAACGATAAAGATCTTAAAATAGAAACTTTCAGAGCGGGCGGACCCGGCGGACAACATGTTAACACAACCTCTTCCGCCGTTAGAATCACCCATTTGCCCAGTGGAATAACTGTCAATTGTCAGAACGAAAGAAGTCAAAATCAAAATAAAGAATCGGCAATTCGTATCCTAAAAGCAAAATTGGTTTTGAAGAAAGAGGAAGAAAAAAATCAAGTCGAAAGAAAAATCAAGGGGACTTCCCAAGAAGCTTCTTTCGGCAATCAGATTCGTTCCTATATTTTGCACCCTTATACGCTGGTTAAAGATCATCGAAACGGATTTTCTCTCAATAATCCGGAGGAAATTCTCGAAGGAAACCTGGATCCTTTCTTGGAAAATTATTTAAAAAATTTAGCTTAGCAACATGAAATTAAAAGAAATCTTTGACTTGGCAATAAAAATGGGAAGGGCGGCCGATTTAAGATCGGATAAAGCAATCGAAAATCAGCTTAAGAAAATCGCCCGTAATTTTTCACACCTCTCCGAAGAAGAAAAAAAACACTATCCGAAGGAGAAGCTTGACAATCCCTATCCGGATTCACTAATTCATTGGGGGGATTTCGATCAAGAAATAAAGAAGATTCTTGTCACTATCGATGCTACCGAAGGAAAATTACTGATCGGAAGAGAATTGGGAGTTGATTTAGTTTTAGCCCATCATCCGACAGGAAAAAGCCTTTCTTTGCTACCGGATGCCATGAAATTGCAGATGTATCTTTATGCAAAATGGGGAGTTCCTATTAATATTGTCGAAGGAATGATGCGAAAACGAATTGAAGAAGTGAGAAGGTCAATCCACGCCGTCAATAATTTTTTGGTGCCCGACTCAGCTCGGCTACTGAATATGCCTCTTATGAATATCCACACTCCAACCGATAATTTAGTTTTGGAATTTATTGAAAAAAGACTTAAAGAAAAAAGGCCAAAATATGTTGGTAGCGTCTTAAAAATGCTCAATGAAATTCCGGAGTATCAAGAGGCGGCTTTTCGGGGTTCGGCACCCAGAATTTTCGCCGGCTCCGCCAAAAATCACGCTGGAAAAATTATCGCTTCGGAGATCACCGGTGGAACGGACGGTGCCGAGAAAATTTATCCTCACCTCGCCGGCGCCGGAATCGGAACGATTATTTCGATGCACCAATCGGAGAATTATCGCAAAGAAGCGGAAAAAGCTTTCATCAATGTGGTTATCGCCTCCCATATCGCATCCGATTCGCTCGGCATGAATCTTTTTGTAGATGAGCTGGAGAAAAGAGGTATAAAAATTTTGGCGACTGGCGGATTTATTCGGGTGAGAAGATAGACTATTTTGCTCGGCAACCAAAAATAGATTATATTTATTATATGCAAACAGAAAAAAATACAAAAACAATAAAATCCGTTATCGTGGTTGTGAATTGGAACGGTTTGAATCTTCTGAAAGGCCTTTTTGACTCGCTGAAAAAACAAACGGATAAAGATTTTGCTTTGATAGTGTTGGACAACGGATCGCGTGATGGATCAAAAGAATTTATTTTTAAAGAAGCCAGTAAAATAAAATCTTCTTTCCCTGTTTGGATGCTCAATGCCGAAGAAAATCACGGTTTTGCTTTGGCCAATAACATTGCTATTTCTTTCGCCTTCGATTATTTAGAATTCGAATATATTATACTGCTCAACAATGACACCCGGCCCTCTAAAAATTTTATCGAGATTCTGCATCAAAAAGCGGAACAATATTTTACCAATAATTTTTCTATTGAAAATCAAAGTAAATTATTTCCCTTTCTTTCCGACAGTCGAAAATGGTCAATCGGAAGTTTGGTCCCCCTAATTGAAAATTACTTCGATAAAGGGACGGTTGACTCAGCCGGGATTCTTCTTTCTGACGATGGTAACGCTATCAACAGGGGAGTAGGTGAAAAAACAGCAGACTTTATTGAGGAAGAGGAGGTTTTTGGCCCAAGTGGCGCCTCAGTGATGTTTCGCACTAAAATGTTAAGAGATATCGCTCTTCCGCCACAAAAAATGGGATTTATCCAAAAAATTAATGATTTTTCACCCCGACTTTGGCAAATTTCCGTTGATCGTGAAACGGAAAAGGAGGGAAGTCTCCCTCTTCCCATCAAAGAATTTTTTGCGTCCCGCTACTTTGCCTATTTTGAAGATGTTGATTTGGCTCTTAGAATGAGACTCCGTTTTTGGGCCTCCGTTTTTATTCCCCAAGCAAAAGTCAAGCATCATCATTCTGCAACGGGTAAATCATACTCATCCTTCAAATCTTTTCACATTCATCGTAATCAATACTTCAACCTTGTTAGAGATTTTCCCGCAAAAAGATTGGGAAGCGGATTTAAACAAGCTTTTAAAAGATATTTTTTACTGCTAAAGAGTGTTAAAAGCGGTCGCGGGCCGGCGGCTAAGTTAGTGAATCGCAACGGTAAGTTTAACACTTTTTGGCTAGTAATTAAGGGCTGGCTTAGCGTTTGCGCCAATTTGTTTGGTTTGATCAAAGAAAGATTATTCATCCAATCAGGCAATTTTCTTTCTGAGGAAGAATTTGATGATTTATTAGCTCATTTTAAAGCCTCGAAAGAAGAAATGATTTTCGAGACACCTGATTCTTTAAAGGGGCGTAGGAAAAACGGTGTAAAGGGCAGGGGCCACGCTTGACTAGAATCTCCAAGTGCTTAGCCGTGCCGTAACCTTTATGCTTTTCAAACTGGTATTCTGGCCATTTTTTCGCCATTTCGTCCATATACTGGTCTCTTTTGACTTTAGCAATGATTGAAGCGCAGGCAATGGAAAAAAATAGCCCGTCTCCACCGATAAAATTTCTTTGATCGAGATGATTTAACCCCAAAAATCGTTCTCGACCGTCCGCCAAGATCAAAGGATTTCCGGTGGCTAACTTAAAAAAAACTTTTTCAGCTCCCGTCCTGATAGCGGAAGAAATGCCGTTCTGATCAATAAAGACTGCAGAAATTAAAATAACAGCGGAGGGGAATGCCAAACTAATTTTTTCGGCCAGTTCAGCTCTTTTTTTAGCGCTTATTTTTTTTGAATCGTTAACCTTTTTCCACCAACCGTCTCTGAACAATTTATTGTTACTGACGGTTTTTTCATCAATCAGAACCCCGCCTATCGCTACCGGCCCGGCCAAAGGTCCTCTGCCCGCTTCATCCATTGCTAAGACGGAACGACCAATTTTTTTTATCAATTTTTTTTCTTGTCTGAAATTAAGCATTTTTGTGACCGTTAAAATCTACTTTAAAGTTTCCGGATCCGGATCAAAAAAGAAACCAACCGGCAATATTTTTCTAAGTTTTTCAAAAGAAAAATCCTGATTCGCTCGGACTATTACGCTCCAATAGACGCCTCGTCTGCCTTTTTTCTCCGGCTCTAAAGAACTGATTGCATCTTTAACCGTCGGCCATTTACTTAATATTTTAGCCAAATCGTTTGCCTTTTTCTTTGCCGTCACAGCTTTTAAATCTGTAGCAATAAGTTTAAAAAGTAAAAAGTCCGGCGGGTAGCCGAATTTTTTTCTTTGTTGCAACCAATCGGGGAAAAAAGCCAAATACTGACCTTTTTTTAAAATTTGAAAAATTTTATGATTAATTGTTTTTGTGCGAATAAAAATTTTTTCGGCGAAACTGAGACAATCGAAAAGTCTTCTTACGGCCTTTTCCTCCGAACAGAAATCCGAAGCGAAAAGAAGCTGATCGATATTTGGCATAAAAGCAACGATCTTAGTCTGTCGCATAATATTTATAAAGGGCAATAGCGAAAACCCTGCAAGAAGAATCTTTATTTTTGATTCTTTAACCTGAAAAAAATTTCTTAATTTTTCTAAATCCGCTTCGCTCTTAATTGCCGGCAAAAAAAGAATTTCTTTCGGCTTCGAACCAATTTGATTATGGACATCTTCGGTAATCTTATTCAAAAAATTAACAGGACCAAAAATAATCTTGCAACTATCGGACGAGTCAGTCCGACTGAGTTCTTTCAAAAAATTTGGTCCCAATAAAGATTTTCTGTTGAATAAACGGTTCTCTATCTCAGCATCAATCAAGATGATTTTCTTGTTCCGTCCGCGATATTTTAATTGTCGAACAACCCTGTAGTGCGAGCCGTCAATATTCTGATCGGCTTTTTCCGGACAAAC
>CALFZX010000035.1 GCA_937952315.1 uncultured bacterium | reverse complement strand
TCCCTTGTCCCTTGTCCCTATCCTCACCTCTCTATCTCCTGTTTTTTGCTACTCTCCGGACAAAAAACTTCTTCAATCAAATAGTTGAATATTTTTCTAGCTTTTTCCGAGTTGTCTTTCTCGTAGTTGCAAACGAAAACATCGAGACTGGTATATTTTTCATCGGCCCAGCTGTGGAAACTGATATGCGATTCGGAAAGGCAAATAACGGCCGTCAAAGCGTTCGGTCCAAAATAATGATAAAAATGGCCCAGTTCCTGCAAATCGACTTCCGTAATTTTAGCACTGATTTTTTGTTTGAGCTCCTCCACCCCTTGCTCCGATGCGAGCAGGGGAGAAAACGCACAGTTGCTTAAATCACCAATGAGGTGAATTCCCGTGTTCATTTTCTTTTTTTGATCTAAAAATTAAATTAAAAACAAAATTGAAGTTAGGCGCTTTGTTTTTATTTGTCAAATCGAACTTTTTACGTCAGAACAGATACATTAAGCGTTGGCTTTTATTCTAAAGATAAAATTAAAAAACACAAATTTTTACTTAACCGGCAAATCGCTCTCCATAGGAAAACCGTCCGATTTTTTTAAATTCGGATTTTCCCTCAGCCTCTCTCTGATTTCTTTCTCTATTGCATCTCGATCACCTCCGTATTTTTGACGAGAATATTCGATAACTTCTTTGGCTATGGCAGAATCTCCATCCTCCGGTCGAAAAGTTTGAAGGCTGAAAGGATCCTCCGCCTGCCCCTTAATCAATAACTTAACCAGGGCATTAAAATTATCCAGGTTCATCAGATCGTAAGAGTTAAAAACCGGTTCGTACTGACGCCCGACATCTTCCGCATCCGCCGGACCTACCCTAAATGAGACCAGGGAGCCGACATTTCCAAAAACAGAGTCGCGAATTTTTTCGGAGAGTTGCTTGATAAACTGATGAGAAATTATTAAATTAAGCCGATACTTTCGCGCTTCCGAAAGAATAGTGGCGATTGAATCGGTGGTAAAACTGTGAAACTCATCGATATAAAGATAAAAATCTTTTCTTTCATTTTCCGGCATATCCACTCGACCCATTGCAGCAATCAAAATTTTTCCGACCATTACCATTCCCAGCAAATAAGCGTTCAGCTCACCGATAGCCCCCTTGCTCAAATTCATCAGAATTATTTTTTGATTATCCATCGCCTCTCTTAGATTAAAGGCGGATTTTTGTTGAGCAATAATCGGTCGCATCACTTCATTGGAGACAAAGGATGTTAGCTTGCTGGTGATATAGGGCGCCATATTGGCCAAAGAAGCGTCTCCTCCCGCCTTTTCCGCCTCTTTTGTCCAGAAATCAACCACTACCGGATCCTGACAATGTTTTATTTTTAAATGACGAAAGTCCGGATCGGACAACACTCGAGAAATTTCAAGCAAAGTCGAGCCCGATTCCGGGTGGGACATCACCAAAAGCATCGCATTGCGCATATATTGTTCAAACATCGGACCACCCACTTGTCGCATATCATATAACTTATCGAAAATATCAATCATTTCATTGATGACGAAAGTTTTTTGCTCCGGTTTTTGAAATTCAAGCAAGTTCAAACCCAAAGGTTTTTCTAGATCACCCGGATCGAAAAGAATTACATCTTCTTTCCTTCTCTGCGGAATATAAGTCAAAATTTTTTCAACTAAATCTCCGTGAGGATCTATCAAACAAACTCCTTTGCCTTCTTCAATATCTTGCCTGATCATATTGGCAATCAAAGAAGACTTTCCCGTGCCGGTCTGACCAATCAAATAGAGATGCCTTCTTCTGTCTTCTTCAGCGAGACGAATAATTTTTTCCTGATCGCGATAAATATTTTTGCCCAAAATAACTCCCGATTCGGCAATATTTGTCGGACAAGGCGCTTTTCGGGAACGAGTTACAACGATACGAGGCGCCGCTTTTTTTAGATTGATACCAAAATGAAAGAGACTCGTCAGCTCTTCCTCCGAAAGAGAAGACGCCGATCCCGAGTTAAAGACTCTTGAAGTGAAGCTCCTGATAAAATTTTTGATTTGAGACGGTTTTTCTTTTTTAAAAAAATTGCCGGAAGGATTGTTGAATTGTGAGAAAGCCTCCTCCATATGCTCCAGAACCGTTTCCGCTCTTTCTTTACTTACGGCCGAAGTGAGCAATCTGACATTGACACGAAAACTGTTTTTTTTCGCTTTATTCTCGATTGATTCGATTATTTTTTCTTCACCCGCCGTTAAGATTTTACTCTTGGCATCCTCCGCTAATTTTTCTTGAGATTTTTCTCCCGTAAAAAAAGTTCTCCAAATTAGTCCGTTCAAGCTTCCATCTTTTTCCTCTTCCGCCTCCTTCAAAGATTTTCCTTGTTTCATCAACTTAGCTATTTCCAGACCGATCTTTTTTTCCTTCCTTTCCTCCGGCATAACGACAATTTGAATAGCCGCCCCCTCTTTTTTAGAATCTAACTGGGTTATGGAATTAGTAAGACTATTTAGCGGATCACTTTCTAAATCAGCATAGGTTTTAAGCGGAAGATAATTTTTTTTATCCAATTTGAGTGCAACACCGGCCACCTCTCCCTTCGGCACGAAAATATTATAGCGCGGACATTCCTCGACACTCACGACGGGGAAAAAACTGTGAATTTGCTTTTGAACAAATTCTTTTCTTTTTCTCGGCGCAATTACATAGAAGGCAATACCTTCTCGATTAAAAGGCACCGCGATTTCCAAGGCGAAATAAGGATATCCAAGGCATTTTTCCCAAAAAGTTTTTGGCCTCAAGCTTGCCAAAGAGGAAAAAAGTTGCTCCATTACTGCAATTTTTTCCCGATTTATTTCTTCGTTTCTAGTCCCATTCTGCTGCTCAGACCGTTCACTGCCGGAGAGAGGCAGATCAACTCGTAAAGTGACTAGATCAAAAGAAGATTTGCGTTTAGATTTTTTTTTGAAGTAAAGCAATAAAATCATTAAAATAGCCATGATGGCAACCAACAAAAACAATGTTGCCGGAAGCCAAACTTCGGGAGAAAAGTCACCATTTGCCAAAAGGCCTATTTCCTCTTTTTTGGTCGGAGCAATTTGAGCTGTCGTTTGACCACTGATCATTTATTTTGTTTTTATTTAAAAAATAAGCCGAAACCTTTTATTTTCCCATGCCAAAAATACCGAAAATCAGTCCCACCACACCGAAAACGCCTGAGAGAATCCACATTCGCATCACAATTTTACTTTCCGGCCAACCGATTGCTTGCAAATGATGATGAAAGGGCGCTGAAAGAAAAACTTTTTTACCGAAAAGCCTCTTGGATGTCAGTTGGATAATCACCGAAGTCGATTCAACCAAATAAATAAAGCAGACTATCGGCAGCACAAAAACCGAATCAGTAATTAGAGCAATCACTCCAAGCACCGCACCCAAAGATATAGCTCCCGTGTCCCCCATAAAAAATCGAGCCGGGTGAACATTAAACCAGAGAAAAGCCAATAAACCGCCGACAATAACTGCGCAAAAAGCGGCCAAATCAATTCTATCTTGGACAAAGGCGATTGTACCGAAAACCGAAAAAGCGGTCAACAAAACTCCGCCGTTCAATCCGTCCAGACCGTCAGTCTCGTTGGATGAGATAGCCGTTGAAAGAATAATAAAAATAAAAAACGGAATATACCACCAGCCGATTTCAAAATCACCCAACCCCGGCAAATGAACCGTGCTAACTTCCAATTTATAGAAAAACCAGAGGCTCCCCAACAAAGCTACCAGAAAAAGCCACCAAAAACGGTAAAGAAATCTCACCCCTCCGCCTTTGTTACTGCCCCACCCCTTAGTTGACTTTATGTCATCAACCACTCCGAGCAGGCCGGTTGTGACTAGGGCAAAAAGAGGCAACCATGTTTGGGAGCGACTCAAAAAATCTATTTCTTGCCAAATACCGCCAAAAAGATTATTCATCATCTTAAAAAATAAAGCCAAGATGAGCACCGTCATCCAAACCAAAAGACCGCCCATTAACGGGGTGCCGGCTTTCTCTTTATGCAGATTAAAAAAAATCGGCGCCTTTTTCCCATCGACCGATTTCTGTTTAATTTTTGCCTTCACTCCATATTTAAAAAGAAAATGAGTCAGAACGGGTGTCCACGCCATCGAAAAAACAAAAGCGAGCATAGACAAAGCGATGACTTTGATAATATTACGATATAAAAGAACGCTTTGGATGTCGGCAAATTCCATTTTAAATTTTCTTTACTTTAATTAGACTGTCTTTTTTGGCAGGGACAACGGCTAAAAGTTCCTCTTTTTTTTCGAAAGGCTGGATAGTGTCATCTCTCCAAACATTTCTTTTTTTCAATTGAGGGTAGTTGATTTCGGACGGATTTTTTTCTTTTTCTTTATTCTCTGAGTTGCCGGTATTTTTTTTAACGATTTCGACAAAATTTAAAATTTTCTCCAAATCCTTCGACAGCTCGCTCTTTTCTTCTCCGGTTAAAGTCAAATGCGCCAATTCAACCGATTTTTCCAATTGTTTGTTTAGTGTTGCCATACCGAATAAATTAAATAGATAAAAATCGTTCGATCTTTTCCTCTTAATTCTTCCTTATTTTTTAAAAAAATCAATTTTTTCGGTAAATAATTTATTTTCTTTTGAAAAATCAAAAAAAGGTGGCATAAATAAATCAGCTATTTGTCTAATTTTAACCAGCTTAAAAACGAAAATGCCGAGAATAAAAGAAACCGTAACGGTTATCGGGTTGGGTTATGTCGGTTTACCACTCGCCTGTTTGATCGCCCAAAAAGGTTATAAAACTTACGGTCTGGATCTGAAAGAAGAGTCCGTGAAAAAGATCAGGCAAAAAAAATCACCCTTTAAGGATGAATTCATTTCTAGAATACTGCCAAAAATCAAACTTGAAGCGACTATCGATCCGACCGTCTTGAAGAAAAGCGATATCGTGATTATCTGTGTTCCGACTCCCGTCAACGAAAGGCATCTGCCGGTGTTCAAACCCCTCACTTCCGCCATTGAAGCAGTTCTCGCTAATTTTAAAAAGGGCGTCACCGTTATTGTTGAATCCACTATCAATCCCGGCGTTTGTGAAGAAGTGGTGTTGCCACTCTTTGAGGCTAAAAAACTTAAAGTCGGTAAAGACTTCTTTCTGGCTCATTGCCCTGAGCGCGTTAATCCCGGCGATCCCAAATGGAATGTTTCCAATATCAATCGTTGCGTTGGCGGTGTCACCGATAAATGTCTCAAAAAATCACTCGGTTTTTATCGATCTATTCTTGATGCAACCGTTACTCCTATGAAATCGATTAAAGAGGCGGAGGCCACTAAAACTATCGAAAACGCTTTTCGGGATGTTAACATTGCTTTTGTGAACGAATTGGCTAAATCTTTTGATCGCATGGGCATTGATTTAAAAGATGTGATTCAAGGCGCTTCGACCAAGCCATTCGCCTTTATGGCCCACTACCCGGGTTGCGGAGTGGGCGGTCACTGTATTCCCGTTGATCCTTACTATCTGATTGAGAAAGCCAGACGCGTCGGCTTTGAACACGACTTTTTGAAACTGGCTCGCAGAATTAATACTGGCATGCCTCGTTACACCGTTAAAGTTTTAATTAAAGAACTGAACGAAATTAAAAAGGCAATCAACGGAACTAGAGTCGGTGTTTTAGGTGTCTCCTACAAGGCGAATGTTGACGACAATCGAGACGCTCCTTTTTACGAAATAAAAAAAGAACTTCTCGCTAGCAAAGCTAAGATTGAAATTTTTGATCCCTTCATCCCCAAGGAAAGCACCGTCAAATCACTTGAAGAATTGCTAAAAAAATCGGAAGTCTTATTGCTGGTGACCAATCATAGCGAATTCAAAAAAATCACCCCCGAATTGGCTAAAAAATACGGAATTAAATTGATCGTTGACGGAAGAAACTTTTTTTCCAAAGAAGATTTTCTCAACGCCGGTATTCGCTACAAAGGCATCGGCCGATAATTTTAAAGTAAAAAAATGGACTCAAAATTTGGTCTGTCCGTTGTGGTTCCTCTACTAAATGAAGAAGAAAATGTAGCTAAACTCCATCAAGAAATTATGGAGGTGCTTTCAAAAACCGATTGGAAATTCGAAATAATTTTCGTTAATGACGGCAGTTCTGATAAAACATTGGAGAACTGTCAAAAACTCACCCCTTTGAAGATTATCGATTTTAGAAAAAATTTCGGCCAGACAGCCTGTCTTGACGCAGGAATCAAAGAAGCAAGAGGCGATATTGTTATTACAATGGACGGTGATTTGCAAAATGACCCCAAAGATATTCCCGCTTTAGTCAAAAAATTAAAAAGGAAAAAATTGGATGTCGTTTCCGGCTGGCGAAAAAATCGACAAGATCCGTTTGGCAAAAGATGGATTTCTCGAGGAGCGGAAATATTGAGAAAGTTCCTTATCAACGACGGCATTCACGATTCCGGCTGTACTCTTAAGGCTTACCGTCGAGAATGTTTCGCTCGCATCAATTTAATGGGCGAAATTCATCGATTTATTCCGGCTACTCTGGCTATTTCCGGTTATAAAATTGGGGAAATGGAAGTCAACCATCGACCGAGAATTCACGGCCAAACCAAGTATAACTATAAGCGCACCGTAAAGGGATTTCTGGATATGCTCGGCGTTTGGTTTTGGATGAAATACGCCGGTCGTCCGTTACATCTTTTTGGCGGAATGGGGTTGCTCTGCTTTTCTCTTGGTGGCTTCGGACTAATCGGACTTTTTATTGCACGACTGTTCTTTGATTTTCCCCTCTCAAACAAAATTTGGCCGATTATTGCTATTTTTCTAATCTTGGTCGGATTGCAATTATTTATTTCCGGTTTAATGGCCGATGTCTTGATCAAAAGCTACTACCGAGATAAACATATGAATTACTCCATTAAAAAAATTATCGAGCACTAATTTTATGATTTATCGTAAGCGATCATTCTCTCGTTTTAGAATTTTATTTGCCGGCTCGTCCGATTGGTCGATTGAGTTTTTGGATTTATTAATTCAGAAAAAATTTCGGGTTGTCGGCCTGCTGACTCCGCCGGATAGTCGAAAAGGAAGAGGACAAAAAATAACCGTTTCTTCAATCAAAAAATTTGCTCTTAACCGAGGGTTGACTATTTTTCAACCGGAGAAACTGGGTACCGATAATTTTATTCGGGAGCTAAAGAAGCTCAGACCCGATCTGGTTTTTGTCGCTTCCTACGGTAAATTATTTCCCGAAGAAATTCTCGGAATACCCGCTTTCGGTTTTCTTAACTTTCATCCTTCCATGCTACCGGAGTTTAGAGGTCCTTCCCCTATCCAAAGCGCGATTTTATCAGGTAGAAAAACTACCGGCTTTAGCTTTATGCGCTTAACGCGAGGAATGGACGACGGACCGATTGTCTTTCAGAAAGAAGTTCGCATCAAACCGAGAGAAACTTCTCTTACTCTAGCGGAAAAACTTGTTTCTCAAGGCAAAAAAGAACTGATCAAAATTCTCAAAGGCTATCTTGAGAATGATATGGCTTTTCAGCCTAAAAATCAAAGAAAAAAAGGCGTTTCTTTTTCCAAAATGTTCACTAAGGAAGATGGTCGATTGGATTGGCAGAACGAAACGGCAGAGGAAATCGATCGTAAGATTCGCGCTTTTAATCCTCAAATCAAAACTTTTTGTTTCTGGGAGAATGAATCTTTGCGAAGTCGTGTTATTCTCGGTAGCTCCGTCGGATTTGCCAAAGATTTTAATTTGAATTATGGAGAATATAAGTTATTGCGACGAAAAAAAAATATCGTTCTTGCCGTAAAAGCGAAAGAAGGGGTCGTTTTAATCGACAAAGTCCAGATAGAAGGTAAAAAAGAATGTTCGGCCAATGACTTTTTTCAAGGCCACCAAAAGGGAAAAATGGCTTAAAAGCTCTTTAAAAAATGGGGAGAAAGATCAATGGAAAAACCGAAAAGCAAATTTTCAAAAACCGAAAAATATTTTTCTAAATTAAAAAAAAGAAAAATAAAAATTCCAAAAATTCGAAAAGATCCTTGCCCTTATCATTACTTCACGGGCGATCATTTTGTCAAAAAAGATTGCGACCTTGACAAAAAGGGATGTTGCGCTCTTTGCGGACAAAGATTCGATTCTGACGGCGAGCCGATTACCATCAAAACCGTTCTCAGCAAAACCGCTCGAAAGTATCTTTATGAAAAAATATTTTTCTGTCCCAAAGCAGAATTTTGATCCCACCTCTCTAAACCCCACCTAAAAATTCCTCTATTTTCCCACCCCAATTCAAAAAGCGACTTCTCTCCAAAGTCGCTTTATTTTTTTTAATTTACTTATTTTTTATTTACTATGGCAAGAACTCTCTTTTGGTTCTCGTCCAAGCGCATATTAACTTTAGAACCTGCAGAGATCTTCGACCAATCGGAAGGAGTCTCCTTCATTTCTATATTTCCGTTAGGATTTGTTTGCGGGTCATTCATATCTATTTCCACGACCATGGAAACATCTTTCCTGAAAATTTGATATTTGAGTTCTATGCTGGCCGGTTGCTTTAAAATCAGTTCCGTATCGTCAACCGAAACAACCTCTCCAGCCGCATAACCGGGGACTCTATCGCCGCTGTAAAAAAGTTCTTTTGGTGGCTCGTAATTTTTATTAAGATCTTCGCTCGACTCCTGAGATAAGGTTCCATCTTTCACAATTTTAGGGTGAGTATCAGAAATATTTTGAATATTTTCAGAATTATTCAAAATATTTTTTATTGTAAGATCTTTCATTCTCCATTCAAAATAGCCAACGAAGCCTGCCATTATGAACAAAGTAATGATAAGATTAATAAAAATTATTTTGGTTTTTTCCATTTTTTATTTTAAAAATTTTTAATCATTGCAACAGAGAAAACCCCCTGCCGTCACCCAAGAACTCTGTCCTCCTTGGCAGCCGGCTTCCCAACACCCGGCAGATGCATTAGTCAAAGCCATTCCATCGACATGATAGCCGTCAGGGCATGAAGCCATCCAATGAGTTTCTAGTCTGATCCAAAAGCAGTGTCTTCGAGGGATATTCCAATTCGGCCGACAATCACCGCGAATACACAAATGGTTGTGAACATTCACAAGTTCTAAACTACTCCAACCATTCGGATCTAAATAATATCCACTATTGTTTTCGTCATAAAGCACCCCGTTAATAAAAGTATGTCCTCGCAAATAATTATAATTATTACCGGGATAGGGGAACCATGAATCATTGCGAGCCGTATGAAAATAATCACCATAAACCGCATTTAGATTAGAGGAACCATTGGGATTAACATAGTACCCCGTATTATCTTTATCATAGTAAATGCTAGATCTCGTATCGTTAGCGATAGTGCCGTTGAGGTTGGTCCAAGAGTCGGGATTGACATAGTAGCCGGTATTGTTTTGATCATAAAGAATTGGGGTGGAAAGATTGCCGGTAATAATGTTTTTGTTCGTGGTAGCTCCCCTGTCGGTAACGGTTTGGAGAGTGTCATTACTTGATGGAGCCACAACTGGCCAAGCGGATTTGCAATCACCGTTTATGCATAAACTATTGTTGGTAGCGATATTACCAACGGCACTGACTGAACCGTTAACAGTCGCATTACCTCTCACTGTCAGACTGTCCGTTTTGGTTTCTCCTCTGACATCCAGTTTGGATTCGGGGTTGTCTGTGCCGATCCCCACTAATCCGTATCTGACGATTAAACCGTGTGCGGCGTTTCCAATGTTTAATATCAATCCGCCGATTTTACTTTGGCCGAAGGAAGAAGAATTAAGAGGTGCGTAAATATTGTTACCGGGTGGAATGGTCGTCGGTTCGATCCAAGCGTGAACGGGAGAACATAAAAAAACTATTGTGCTAATTGATATTATCAACGAACAGATTTTATTTTGAGTGAACATTTTTAGTTGGATAATGGATTTTGGATCTTGAATTAATCATACATAGAAAAAAAACAATACAAAAACTTTAGTCGGATGATTTTTAGGGTTTATTTTTTTGCTGTATCTTTTTCTCCATTGCGTAATTTTTTGATGGCAAAATCTATTCGTTTCAAACTTTCTTCTTTACCCAAAAGCCAAGCACATTCAAAGGGGCTGGGACTTTTTTCCTGTCCGGAAAGGGCCACTCGCAGCGGCCAAAGCAATCGACCGCGATTTTCTCCCGCCTTAGCGATCAAAAGCTCCTCTATTCTTTTCAAATCATATTCTTTTTTTTCTATGTTATTAAGTGTTTCCAACGATTCATTGAGCGATTTTATCAAGTCTTCCTTGGTAATATCTTTCCAGTAAAGCAGTTCAGCCGAATAGTTCGGCAAATCCAGAACAAAACCGACTTCGGAACGAAAATCGGCCAAGCAGGTCGCCCTTTCCTTGAAAACCGAAATTATTTTGTTTAAATTAGCCTCCTCAATTTTCGTATCGGCGAAAAACGGTTTTGCCAATCTAATCAATTCTGCCTCGCTTTTCGCTTTTATATGCTGCGAAGAAAACCAATCCAACCGCCGACGATCAAAACGAGGCGCCGCTTTGTTCAATTTTTTATCGTCAAAATTTTCCTCCAGCTCTTTCAGAGAAAATATTTCTTGATCGGATTTAGGATTCCAGCCCAGAAGAGCGATAAAATTCACAATGGCTTCCGGCAAATAACCTCTTTTTTTGAAATCACTCACCGAGACATCCCCATCTCGCTTGCTTAGTTTTCCTCCAACTGTATTGAGAATATTAGTTAGATGACCAAAGGCCGGCACCGGCCAACCAAAAGCTTCGTAAAGTAAAATATGCTTCGGCGTGCTCGAAATCCATTCTTCACCACGAAAAACATGAGAAATCTCCATCAAATGGTCGTCCACCACCACCGCGAAATGATAAGTAGGAAAACCGTCCGACTTCATCAGCACAAAATCGTCCAGATTTTTGTTTTCAAAAACAATTTTACCCCGAACCAAATCATTAAATTCACTAGACCCATCCGGCATTTTGAAGCGCAAAACGAACGGTTCATTTTCCATTCTTTTTTTAATTTCGGTCGGATCAAGATTCAAACAGTGCCGATCGTATTTGGGAGCTTTCTTATCCGTCGCCTGCCGATTTCTTAGTTCTTCCAGTCGTTCAGCGGAACAAAAACAGGGATAAGCCAAACCCTTCCGCACTAATTCTTCAGCGTATTTTCGATAAATGTCCAACCGTTCCGATTGCAAATATGGACCAAAATTCCCTTTCTGCACCACTGATTTTTTTATTTCTTCATAACTGGATAGATCGGAACTTCCTTCCCGTACGCCAACGACACCCTCGTCAACTTTAATGCCCGACCATTCAAGACTTTGCAACATATCGGGAATGGCAACCGGCACTAAACGGGTTTGGTCGGTATCTTCAACGCGCACAATAAAAACTCCTTTGTGCTTGCGGGCAAAGAGATAATTGGTCAGCGCCGTACGCAAACTTCCCAAATGAAAAAGTCCCGTTGGCGATGGAGCAATACGAACACGAACTTGCGACATTTTTAATTTATATTAAGCGGTTTGTTCTTCGGTTTTGGTCTCAGCAACAGGCTCGGCAGCAACCGACGGAGCCGGAGCGGCAGCGCCTTCAACGGCAGGAGCTTCAGCCTCAGCGACGGGCTCCTGCGGTTTGGATTTTAATTTCTTGAAAATTTTCTTGCCTTCAATAACTTTTTTTTCAACCAACAAATTATGCACCGTATCGGAAGGCTGCGCGCCCACACCGATCCAGTAAAGAATTCTTTCTCCCTTCAAAATAACCTCTTTTTTGTGCGGGTTAACGGAGCCCAGCACTTCAAGCGCTCTTCCTTTAGCGGACTTTTTTCTGTCCATCACAACGACGCGGAAAAAGGGATAATTGGTTTTTCCCACTCGGGAAAGTCTGATTGATAGCATAAAAAAATTTAATTCTAATTAACTTGTCTTAATTGTATACCGCCAGATAAAAATCTTGTAAAATTTTTGAACTGAAAATAAGCCTAATTTTGGGCTTTGCGACGAATCATTTCCTCGACCGCCTTCGGATTGGCCTTGCCTTTAGTCTCTCGCATCACCTGACCAATCAGAAATTGAAGGACTTTTTCATTGCCCGACTGAAAATCGGCAAAGGCGGAAGCTTGAACCGCAATAACTGCGTCAATCGCCTTTTCTAGCGCTCCAGAATCGGAAATCTGCAATAAATCGAGTTCTTCCGCGATTTGAGAGGGGTCTCCGCCTTTTTTCATCATGCGAATCAAGATTGCCTGAGCCGCAGAAGAATTAATTTTATTTTGCTTGAGCATAACAATCATTTCCGCCAGATTCTCCGCAGTACATTTATTTTCCCGAAAATTCAGTTTTTCTTTTACAAAATATTTCTTAATTTCCGTCAGAATATAATTCGCCGTTAATTGATAGAGTTCAATGGGAAATTCTTTATTTTTCGAGACTGTGCTTTTCCACCAACTCAGCAGTTCGCTACCCGTCGCCTCAAAATAATCGCCGTATTCTTTGTTGGTCACAAAAAAATCAATCGCCTCGGCGGATAGTGAATACTCTTTAGCCAATCTTTCACGAAAACCGGCCGGCAACTCGCGCAATTCGCCCTTTAATGATTCCACTTCTTTTTTTTCTATGAATATCGGCGGCAAGTCCGGCTCCGGGAAATAACGATATTCACTGGCTACTTCTTTACTTCTCTGAGAGACCGTTGCCTGTTTGTTCTCATTCCAACCACGCGTTTCCGCTTTAATTTCTTCTCCTCGATTTAATAATTTTGTCTGCCTTTTAATTTCAAATTCGATACTGCGTTCAACCGCTTTGAAGGAATTTAGATTTTTTACTTCCACTTTTGTGCCGGAAAGTCTTTTTTTGCCGTTAGAGCCAAGTGGTGCAAGAGAAATATTAGCTTCACAACGCATTTGGCCTTTTTCCATGTCCGCATCGGAAATTTTTAAATAGCGTAAAATCAACTGCAACTCCTGACAAAATTTTCGCGCTTCTTCAGCATTGTCGATATCCGGTTCCGTCACTAGCTCAATTAAAGGCACTCCCGCTCGATTCAAATCAACTAAAGTCGAATCGGAACCTTCCGGATGAAAATTCTTACCGGCGTCTTCTTCAAGATGAATCCTGTTGATTCTGATTTTTTTTTCTCCGATTTTCAGCGTGCCGTTTTTACAAAAAGGATCTTGATATTGACTGATTTGATAGCCCTTCGGTAAATCGGGATAAAAATAGCTTTTACGATCAAAAGCACTATACTCGGAGACTTCACAATCCAAAGCCAGACCAAACAGCATAATCTGCCTTATAGCCTCACGATTGGCCACCGGCAAGCTCCCGGGCAAGCCCATGCAAACAGGACAAGTGTGAAGATTCGGATCTTTACAAAATGGATCGTTGGTACAACGACAAAACATTTTACTGCGAGTTTTCGGCTGAACATGTACTTCCATCCCAATAACTACTTGCCATTTTTTTACACCAACCTTTTTCATAAAATTAGTTTTTATACCTATTATTACTCTTCAAATCTACTAAACAAAAAGTTTCCGGTCAAAATTTTGACGAATCGGAAGAAAAACGGTGAAATATCTGTAGGTTAATAAACTTAAAAAAACAAAAAAATGATTTTAGGCGTAGATAAATTGCTTGAGAGAGTTGAAAAAGAAAAGCTAGTTGAAAATTTATGCGAAAGAGAGATGACTAACCCGGAAGGCACCGGCTTTGACCTCCGGCTGGGGGAGATTCACGAACTGGAAGGCGGAGGTTTTTTGGGTTTGGAGAATCGCGACACTCCTAAAACCAATAAAATCGCCGAGTTTAATCCAAACCAAGAGGAAACTTTTTTTGAGTTTAAACCGGGCCAGTATTATTTAATTACCACCGCTGAGTCAGTCAATCTTCCGCTGGATTTGACCGCCTTTATTGTTTCGCGCACCACGCTTTTTCGTTCCGGATTAGCCCTTTTCAACGGGGCCGTCCAACCGGGTTATTGTGGGAAACTTTCCTTTGCTCTGTGCAATTTAGGCGCTAATCCAATAAAAGTCGCTCTGGGGGCAAGAATAGTTCACATCACTTTCCATGAAGTCAACGGAAAAACTAACATCTATCGCGGGCAGTGGCAGGGAGGCCGAGTTTCCACCGACGGCGCAGAAAAACAAGTTTAATTTAATCTTCAATATAATGGAAGAAAAAAACTGGAAATTTCTTATTAGAAAGTCAAGTCGCGTAGGAGGAGAAATCGCCGTTAAAGGAGCAAAAAATCACGCTCTAAAAGTTTTGGCCGCCTCCGTGCTGACGGACAAAAAAATTACCGTTAAGAATATTCCTTCTATCGAAGATATCAAGCGCAAAGAAGAATTGTTGGCTCAGCTTGGTGCGAAACTGGAAAGAAACGGCGATAATCTTTCTATCGAAGCGAAAAAAATTGAAACTTTGAAGCTCGATCCTGAAAAATCCAAGACTATTCGCACCTCGATTTTATTAGCCGGAGCTCTTCTCGGTCGCTTTGGACGAGCCGAGTTCTATCATCCCGGCGGTTGTGTTCTCGGGAAAAGACCGATTGATCTTTTTCTGGAAGGTTTTCAAAATTTAGGAGCGAAAGTGAAAACCGGGGGAAAAGACACTATTGAAATCAGCTCGAAAGGCCGACTGTCGGGAGGAGAATTTTTCTTTCCGCGTATCAGCGTGACCGCTACCGAAGCTATGCTTATCACTGCCGTTCTGGCTAAGGGTAGAACTATTCTTAAAAATTGCGCTCTGGAGCCGGAGATTGTCGCTTTAGCCGATTTTCTTAATCGTTGTGGCGCTAAAATCGAAGGGGCCGGTAGCCCGACTATCACTGTTCGCGGTGTCAATAAACTAAGTAGCGGTTCGTGCGAGATTATTCCCGATCGTATCGAGGCGGGAACTTTTCTCATCTTAGGTGCTCTTCACAAAGCAAAACTGAATGTCACCCACTGCGATCCCAGCACTTTGGAGGCTCTAATCGTTACTCTCAAAAAAGCCGGAGCAGAAATGGAAATCAGGAAAAATGGCATCACCTGCCTGCCGTACAAAAAATTGACGGCCACCAACATTATCACTCACGAGTACCCCGGCTTTGCCACCGACATCCAACCGCCGTATACCATTTTAGCCACTCAGGCGGAAGGCCCCAGCTTGATTCACGATCCCATTTTTGACGGACGACTTTTTTTTACCGACGCTTTATCTCAAATGGGAGCCAAAATAATTATGTGCGATCCTCATCGAGTGGTCGTTAACGGACCGACTAAACTAAGCGGCAAAAGATTGGCCAGTCCGGACATCCGTGCCGGTATGGCCTTGATTTTAGCCGGATCCATTGCCGAAGGAGAAACTTTAATCGATAATATTTATCAGATAGAAAGAGGCTATGCCGAAATCGATACGCGTCTTCGCTCTGTCGGAGTAGATATTCAAAAGGTTTTATAAAAATTAAAAAAAAATAATGTCATTACTGCAAAAAAATTTTCTATCATTATCAATAATATTGTTAGGCGTTTTGGCGGTGAACAATTTTGCCTCCGCTTGGAATAATCTTCTCCCCTGTAGCTCGATAAGGCAATGTATTTTAATGATGGTGGACAATCTGATGGGTGTCGTTGTCGGCATCACCGTCGTTGTGATAATCGTTTCCGGTGTGATGTATCTTTTTTCCGGTGCCAATATTGAGCTTAATGAAAAAGCCAAAAAAACCCTTGTTGGAGCGGTGGTCGGTTTTGCTATCGTTTTGGGATCAAAGTTTATTATTAATGAAGTGGGTTGTGCTTTGGATTGGACCGGAGCAACGGATTGTGGGACCGGAGCCAAATCCATGATCACTCGTATGATTACTTTTCTTTTCAGTATCGTCGGTATTATCGCTCTTATCGGTATTATTATCGGCGGCATCCTCCATATCGGTTCGGCCGGCGATGAATCAAAAGCCAAATCGGCAAAGAAGATTCTTGTTTCTTCCGTTATCGGACTAGTGATTGCTCTGCTCTCCGCCACCGTCGTCAGACAATTGGAGAAACTTTTTATGACCGAATAAAATCGGATTCTACACCAAAAAAAGCTCTGATTTATTCAGGGCTTTTTTTAATTTTAAATTTTGGCAACTTATTATTCCTGCGTTTGAGCAAGAAATCCGGTCGGCAAGATTGTGATTTTTTTGCCGGCGGAATCAACATCTACCATTATTTCACTGCCTTTAACAATTTGCGTCCAATCGGAAGAATTTTCGGAAAAAGCTCTAAGCGTTGGATCGGTCATCAATTGCTTATCTACTTCAACAGATTTTTCATTCATTTCTTGAACTTTTTCCGGTGTTAAATCCTCGGCGCTACTGATATTATCGCCCAAACCCGGCATCGATTCAGTCAATTCTTTATATTTTTTTTCGTCAAAAGTTTCATTATTCACCCAAGCCGAAACCGTCAAAACTTCGTCTTTCTTAATTTCGTATCTTATTTCCTCAGTAGCATCCTGTTTCAAGTCGAGTTTTTCTTCATCAATCGTTTCAACTACGCCAACGACTTGTCTCGGCTGGTTATCCAAAGCTTGAATTTTTCCACCGGCAGTGTTTTGATTTAAATTTGATTTGATCGGTGCACTGATCGGCAGATTTTCTTTATTTTTACTTGACACCCACATCAGGAGACCGCCGCTAACCAAGATTATCAATCCCAGAGAGAGAATAATTATTTTTGTTTTTGACATATTTTTCTTTATACCAATTAATAATTAATAAACGGAGGCAATACTTCTTGTTGCTCCGGAGCAAGAACACCGTAATAGTTGGAATAATCATAATCAAGGCCCACAGTAAACATTGATTTGGGCAAATAAGCAAAGTCGACATCCTTTAACTTTTTATACTTCCAATTAACAACATCTATGTTCGAACGATTATAAATATTCTTTCCAAACATCATTTGATCGGGTAAAAGAGGGTAAACATAATTTCCATAGTTTCCCACGCTTCTCGCTCCCCAAGGTTCAGAAAGAGAAGTGGCAACAGAAGGATAACCGACCATAAAATTCGTTACTTTGATGTAGCCCCTTGAGTTTTCGTAGTCTCCCCAAAGAGCTTTTATACCATATCCGCTACTTATATCAATACAGGTTGCTTCAGTGCCTTTTACATAGCCAGAATCGCAAATTGAATAAACAGGACTAAAGCCGGCCATTACTCTGGTGTATTTTTCTCCTTCAATATATTTTATTTCTCCGTAAAAAATCGGCGAAGGATCGGCATTGCGTCCCGCACCGTAAATCATTCTAGCGTCTTTATAAGAATTAAGGGGGTAACCGAATAAACTGCCTAATCCAAAAGCCGAAACACCCTTTAAACTTATATAATACATCGAATTATAAACTCCATCGACATTCGGTCCGTCAGGATTAATGGGTCCGCCGCCGACTTCCGGCCAACTGTCTCGACAATCTTCCGTCGTGCCTTGTTTGGTAAAACACAGTTCATTGGTTTTAATTTTTTCTCCATTATTGACTTCTCGACTACTCATAACTCCCCTTCCTTCACTCTGATTGAGTATTAAATTATCCGCCTTGATGTCGCCACCAACTTCAAGTTTAGCACTGGGCTTATCCACCCCGATACCGACCAAACCGGCCTTAACAATCAAACCGTAGGTGGCTTCACCGGTATTAAGAACCAAACCGCCCAGTTTGGTCTGGCCGATTGAAGAAGTGTTAAGCGGAGCAAAAATATTTTGCCCGTCTATCGGATCAACCCAGGCGGAGGTGCTCCCGACTAAAAAAATCGTTGCCAGAAAAATTGTCACCACAAATATTTTTCTTTTAATTTTAAAGTTCATCGCAAAAATATTTAAAATATTTAAAAATTAACGCCAACCCATTTTTTCCTTAACCCTAATTTCAGCTGAACCGCAATTAATTGTAGCACCGTTTTTGTCCTTTAACGAAGCCTTGACAAACGAATGACTTATTCCATCTTTAAGGATAAACTTAATATAATTGTCATTATGAGAAATATTTGTCATATTGTTAATCTCAAAAACAGCTTTCTCTTCCGAACAATTTTCTCCTCGACTCTGAACTCTGGCTTCGACTTCTTCAAAATTTTCTTCCAAATTGACAGATTGAGCCCATTCATTGTCTTTTTGTCCGGTAGTGTTCGCTTTTTTAATCTTGACATCACAAAAGCAATCTTTATTGTCATTCGAGCTCACCCCTTCCGTTTCAACGGTTACTACATTGGCGCAATCAGTTGATTGCATCATGCCGTCAGATTTTTTATATAAATAGCGAACGGAAGAGATGTAACTACTATTTTCTAAAGAGTAAGTGTCACATTCATAAACAATATCTCTTTTCCCCGCTATTTCCCTTTCCAAACTGTCATCGGTACACTTATAAAAAATTTTTTCTGGCTCTTCTCCCCCCACAATTAGAACTCTGTATTTAACCGTTGATCCAGCTTTAATTTTTTCATTACCAGCAGGTACCACCCTATATATATTGCAACGACCTTCGGAAGATACGCATTTTTGATGGCTCTCTGCATAACTAAGATCTTCACAGCAATCAGGATCAAAGAGGCAATCAAAATTGCATTGGTTATCCACCTCACATAGCTTACATTGATCATGGTTTTTGAGATAGTCTTCACTCCTGCAACAATCAGGATCATAAGAACATTCTAAATTACAGACCCCCCCCTCTTCACAATTGTTAAAAGAAACACCGGGAAAATTTATCCAACCAAAACCGGCATTATCGGTAAGTGAATTCGCCTTCGCTTCAGATGACCAGCCGTAACCGAACAAATAACCATTCTCGTCAGTACAAGCATAAAAATCTTTATTTTTATTGAGATTAACTCTCGAATCACATTGAAAACTAGACAAATCTTTAGGCGGATTAAAATAAATCCATGTTTCCGGATAGTCAGTTCCATCGCCGTTTTTTCCTATTTCAAACTTCGCCCAACCGGAAAGATAGCCCTCAAGACTTTTATCACCAGCTCCGACCTTTCTGTTCCAAGCTACCGAAGAGCAAATTTTATCCGATCCGCAAAAATTTGGATAACCTTCGTTAAATTTAATCCAGCCCAAAGAAGGATGGTCTCCTTGATCACTAAAATCAAAGGCCTTGTCATCCTCTGAACCTATTCCCATCCAAGCGGAGCCTTTCAAAATTTGAGCATTATTCTTGATTCTTTCAGCTGTTATTCCAAAATTATTTCCTCCCGGCTTTATCATGCCGATAGTAGCATAAGATTTTTCACCTGATTCATAAAGATTGTTTCCAACCCAAAAAAAATTTGTTTTATTTTTACCTGCCACAATAGAAAAGCCCGAAATAAATAATAATAAAAAAACAATAAAAAAATTTTTTTTTGTCGCTAAAAAGTTGTTTTTTTCTTTCATTCTTCTATTTGGAATTATTTTTTCTTATACTGAAATCTATTACCTCCATTCCATTGAATCTTTAGTATAAATTTGAGCCGTAGAACAAGCAGTTCCGTTAATTGTTGCTGAAACTTTTGTTATGGCGGAATTCAAAGCAAGATTTAATTTTATTGAATCTGAATCCGTATAAATTATTCTTCCATCAGTGGTCCAAATGGGTGACCCGGAGGGTAAACATGTCCTGAGAACTTTAGCTTCCACTAGATCATCCTTGTCTAAACTTATCTCCTGTAAAAATTCATCTTCGCTGGTTGTATCAGCTTTTCTCACCAAAACAGCACATTCCGGTTTGTCAACGATATTTGCCACTGCTTGTCCAGCGCAAGCGATCCATTTTCCCGTTGAACTATCTTCTATCTCGAGTTTCGGAATAAAAGTACCAACCTGGGTATAATTGCAAGTTATATTTTCACCGTAAGTGTAAGATTCGGCCGATTCTCCCTTACACCTCCAACGAAAATGGCTGTCCCGATTAACCGAAGAAACTAAGATTGAAGAATCTGAGTAATAAGCGGAAAAATTAAAGCTCTTACTGGTGTCACCCGGATTTTTACAAACCAAATCACTGCCGGAACTCAGCCTGGTAGAGCAAAAACGAGAAATATCGGCAAGATTGGCTGATTCTGTTGAAAGAAAAGCTAAACTTTGGCTTTCACTGTCTTGATTAAACCCGATCCAACCAAAACCGGGATTGTTGTTTAAAGAATTAAAATCCGATCCCGAAGACCAAGCGAAACCGCTTAATCGACCAAGATTGTCAACACATACATAGTTATGATTATCTTTTGCCAAATCACAAAAATAATTATTAACATTGGACGGTGCTTTAAAATGAACCCAAACTTCCGGATAATTTAAAAAATTGGAAGTAGCCGGCGAGCTTGTGTCGTCTGTGATCTTATTCCATTGAACCGATCCGGCTTCTGTTCCATATCCACCAATCAAAAATTTCGCCCAACCGGAAAGATAACCCTCCAAGCTCCCCTCCGTTGTTCCAATTTTTTTATTCCATCTGGCCGGATGGCAGTCCCCGGCGCCAAAACAATTTTCTGGGGGAACCCCCTGATTAAATCTAATCCAGCCCAAAGATCCTTTATTGATAGCCGAAGTAACGCTACTATTAGTATTGTAATTGTCCTCCTTGAAATTTTTAAATTGTCCATTTTTAGAGCCTATCCCCATCCACGCATCTCCAGTCAAAAGCCTAGTCGCGCCACCGTCCGAGCTCTCATTCAAAATGACTTCGTATGTCTTGTTATCGGCTGTTGTGCCTCTCAAAGAGACCATTCCTATAGTCGCGTCACCGGAGACTCGATCGGGATAAGTGTTGCTCCCCATCCACATAAAACCGTGAAACTTATAGGTCGCCGCTCTCAAGCCCTGAAAGCCTAAAACCAGCAAAGCCACCACTCCCAAAATGATGAATTTTTTCTTTCTTAAATTCTTGTTTTTTTTCTTTTTTTTCATTAAAAAAATTAAATTTTTAATTTTTAATTGAAGGAGCGGTTAAATCATCCACATTGATTTTCGATATTTCCGTACGATTTGGATCTCTCGGAGCGGTTGTCAAAGCGGTCAATTCTGGATTGGGTTTAAACTCGGGTTTATTTTCGGGAGCGGTAGTCAACTCAAGCAAAGTGCTTTTTCCCGCCTCCGAAACTTCATTTTTCTGAGGATTCTCAGGGCTTGATTTTTGTCGAGTAATCAAAAATACCCCACCGAAAAAAATCGCCAGCAATAAGACTGTAAACACAGTCAACCAAAAACTTTTTTTCTCGACTAACCGTTCGGGATCGTTAAACTCCTCCCCCATTTTTTTATTTAAAAATCAACCTTTTTCCGTTATCGCTCTAATCTAGATTTTTATTTTTTTCGCCCATTCTCCGATTATGGGAAGTTCCTTTCTTGCTCCGGTGGCTACATTCACTAGCCCCATGATCGTGAAAACTACTCCGGCCAAAGATACGACCGGAAGAATCAAAGAATGACCAACAGCGGGAATAATGCCGGAAGCGTAAGAGGCTAGAAACCAAAGGGCAAACAAGACAGTCCCCTGTTTGGCATGAAATTGGGCAAATTCACTTTCTTTTTTGGCCAAAAGCGGAAATAATGCCAGAACTCCTAAATAGCTGAGGAAAGTGATTGCTTTATTTTCCTCGATATCTTTTGGAGAAAAATCGCCAGTCTTTTTCTCTTCCTTTTTCTCTTCTTTTTTTTCTTCCTTTTCTTCTTTTTTATCGGTGTTCTTTTTTGTCATTAATTTTAAATTAGCTAATTATTTTTATAATTTAGAATTCAACTTTTACATTTTCTTTCTCCTTCTGCGAAGCCGCCTCGAAAAAATCAAATTTTTTAAAACCTAAATAAGAAGCGATCATATTGTTTGGAAAAGATTCGATTTTAATATTAAAATCCCTGACATTGCCGTTGTAATAGCGACGAGAGTTCTGAATAGCTTCTTCCAGTTGGCTCAGTTGGTTTTGCAAATCAATAAAATTTTGGTTAGCCTTCAGATCGGGATAATTTTCGGCTACCGCGAAAAGACTTTTCAATGTCTCCGTCAACATGTTTTCCGCTCCCGCTTTTTCAGCCGGCGTTTTCGACTGCATCGCTTCGCTTCTTGATTTAGTCACCTGCTCAAAAGTCGCCGACTCATGTTTGGCGTAGCCTTTAACCGTGGAAACTAAATTGGGCACCAGATCATATCGTCTTTTCAATTGGACATCGATGTCCGACCAAGCTTCTTCCGTTTTGTTTTTCAACCTAATAAGTGAATTGTAAAGAGCGATCAAGAAGACAACTATCAGAATACCCAGCCCAATTAAAACCACAGGAATTGAAATCATTTTTGTAATTAATTTTTATTCGATTTAAATTTAATTTATCCTTGTTAACAATGTAATTTTAGGCTTGCTTTTTGTCAAATTAAATTTTTTTATGCGCGTTCCGATTAGAAATGCTAAAGATCAAAAATGTAAAAGAAAAATCCGATCCGATATCTTTTTGATTGGAACAGTGGCTTTTTTGATTGTTTGCGGATTAGTTATTATCGCTTCGGCCGGTATCGCTCGATCAATGTTGGTCTATGAAGAACCTTATTATTTTTTTACTCATCAACTGCTGTTCGGATTTCTCCCTGGTATTGTAATATGGTCTTTTTTACAAGCCATCGACTACCACCAATGGAAAAGATTCGCTTTACCAATTTTTATTTTGGCTCTCTTTTTGCTTGCTATTGTTCTGATTCCCGGTGTCGGTATGAGTCTTAAAGGAGCGCAACGCTGGATCGAATTTAAAGGTTTTTCTTTTCAGCCGACAGAGCTTTGCAAATTGGCTATCATCATTTATTTGTCCGCTTGGCTATCGTCCAAACATGGTAATTTCGATTCATTCAAGGGCTTTATCGGTTTTCTCTTTATTTTATTTGCGGTCGGTCTATTGATTATGCTCCAGCCCGACATGGGAACAATGGGCATAATTACAATTATTGCTTGTTCAATTTATTTTTTAAGCGGGGCCCGCCTTTTCTATTTTTTCGCCCTGGGAATTCTCGGCGCTATTTTTCTTTGGATCTTGATTTTTATCGCTCCGTACCGAATGGAAAGAATCACAGTCTTTCTCGATCCCGCCTCCGATACCCAAAACAAAAGCTATCAAATCAACCAAGCACTGATCGCTATCGGATCGGGTGGAGTTACCGGTCTCGGGTTGGGTCACGGACGGCAAAAATTTCATTATTTGCCGGAGCCGGTCGGAGATTCGATTTTTGCTATTGTAGGAGAAGAAACCGGCCTGGTCGGAGCTTCTTTCTTAGTCTTTTTATTTTTTATGTTAGCTTGGCGCGGTTTTGTTATTGCCTCAAGAGCGCCTGACTGTTTCGGCCGTCTAATGGCCGTCGGCTTAACCACTTGGTTTGTTTTTCAAGCTTTAATCAATATGGCCGCTATTTCGGGAGTTATACCTCTAACCGGCATGCCCCTACCGTTTATCAGTTACGGGGGGTCGGCTTTAATTTTTGCTATGGCCGGTACCGGTATTCTCGTCAATATTTCGAAACAAATGGTAGAGAAAAAAAGATAAATTTGTTTTTTAATTATTGAAAATACATCGACACAAATCGATCCAATTTTGCTTTTGAAATTGTTCTGCTCTTAAATTTTCGTTTAGCTTCTTTTTTAGCCAAAATTTTTCTATCGAGTCGGAAAAAAGAGGAAATTTTTTTTTCAAATTGTTTTTTAATTTCTTGCGTCTTTCTGCAAAGCCGGCCCGAATCAGCGATCTCATCTTTTTAATTTCAACCCCTTCCGGATATTTTAAATCCGATATTAGCAAAAGAGCGGAGGAGACTTTCGGTTGAGGATAAAAAAAATTAGGCGGAAAAATTTTCTTCAGAACGATTTTTTTAGCGCAGAGACCGATTAGAACCCCCAAGGAACTTTTTTTCTTTCCTTCAATGGCAATTTTTTCTACCACTTCTTTCTGTAATGTTAAAATTAGCGATTGGGGCAAAAAATCCCGCTCGATGATTCTTTCCAAAAAGGGAGAAGTGATCTGATAAGGCAAATTAGCCACCACCTTATATTTTCCCGCTTTAAAAGCTAGATTTTCCAAAAAAGAAGGAAAAGAAAGATCCAGGAAATCGGCCTTAACTAAAACCAATCGATTTTTTTTTATTGCTTTTAAATATTTTTTTTTCAACAATTCAAATAAGTCTTTATCTTTTTCAACGGCCACCACTTTTGCTCCCGCTTTTAATAATCTTTCCGTCAGAAGACCGGTGCCGGGGCCAACTTCCAAAACAGTATCTTCCCTTGTTATCTCAGCTTCTTTAATCACTGTTTGCAAAGCAATATCGGAAACCAAAAAATTCTGCCCAAGGTATTTTTTGGGATTGATTCGAAATTTTTCAAAATCTTCAGTCAATGATTTTCTTCCGATTTGCAACATTTTTATCAAAACTTATAGGCTATCTTGATTTTCCTTCGACGATCTCCTTTATCCTTTGAGCCGCCTCACCGATGGCGTCCTTGCGATTATCCACCACAAAATCCACTTCATCGTGCCAAGACTTATTCAAAGAGTTGAGCACCGAAGCCTTCATTCCAATCGCGGCGGAAATCATTTGCCCCTTATTCTCAAATCTTTCATAAAGATCCTCAATCCCAATTCCGTTCAATAAAATTATACGGGCTTCCGGAAAATCGTTTTTAACATTTTCCAACGAAGTTAGATCAACCTCCCAAAGCACCGGCTTTCCTGAACGCAAAGCCAATTTAATCTCATCATGAGTTACTCCGAAAAGTGCGTTTCTTTTCTGAACGGAAACCTCCAAGGCGTCGCTCTCCGCCAATCGACGATATTCTTCCCAACCGACTCTTTGCAACCCCGGTCCCTCCTCCACCGAAGTTGAAACGGACCGGACCCAATAAAAATCAAGCGTCTTTGCCAATTCCTTCATTACAGTAGTTTTACCGGAACCCTCCGCTCCAGTCACGATAAACATTGCCATTGAAATTAAATTAGTTCGATTATTTTTCTTCCGAGAAATATTGTCGATTTGCCGTCCTCTCTCGATCTTTCAGCTCCGCGATTTTTCCCTTATTCCACATTGATGTTTTTGAGAAATAGCCGGTCACTCGAGTGATGGCATAAATATTCTCCGAACCGCAACAAGGGCAACTGGTGGCCAAATTCGCTTCAAAAGTATCTTTCTCTTTATCCATTTTATTTAATTTAATTTTTATTTTTAGAGTTGTTTTCTATTCTAGCGTTTTTTTTTGAAAGGCCAAATCAAAGGGCTAAGTGAGGAGAGCCAGGCCAAATAAAACCAAGCAAAAGCCAACAGATTGGAAGCATTAAATAGGTTAACTACGACAAAAGCGACCAATCCTCCTCCCAATAAAATTGATTTCTTTTTTTTCTTCGCCAACCCGCTCAAAGATTTTTTCATCAGGCAACCCAAAAATCCCACAAAAGTAACCAGCGCTAACAGCCCCCAGCCGGACCACCATTCCAAAAACAAATTGTTAGCATTATGAGCGTAGCCCGTCAAAATCTGATTGATTCCCGGTCCGTTGCCCGACAGCGAATGTCTTCTGATAATCTCAGCATTTTGAATAACTTTTTCTTCTCGGCTGGAAACATTTTCGTCCTTGATATACTCCTCAATAATTCGAAAGCCTCGAGCAATATAATCTTTTTTCTCCTCAAGATTTATTTTTAACTTTTCCCCAGTCTTTTCGTCAACGGCCAGGGTAATCACATGCTCTCTGAAAAATATGCTACGAAATCGATCGGCTAAATCGAAACGACTCAAATTAAAGACGAAGATTAAAGAATAAGCGATCGCAATCAAAAAAAAGAATTTTCCCAACGCCCACCCCTTTTTTTTGACAATTTCGGGAATTCCTTTTTTTAGGAGAAAAAGATTAAGAGATCTTAGCCCCAAAATGGTTACGAAACCGACAATCAATGCCAACCAGCCGGAACGGGCCACCGTTAAAAATAATGCCACTGCTACTAGTAAATTGAAAAACCAGAGATATATTTTGTGACGAAAAAAAGAAAAATCTCGACCCAATTGTTTTTTAAAAATCAAAACATAAATAAAAGGCATCAGGCCAAGAGCCAAATAAAATCCAAGCCAATCGGGTTCATAAAAAAATCCGTTCGGCCGAGCGGCCATAACCTCAAAATGAGTAAATCCTTTTTCAAAAGCCCAATTCTGATAAACGGCAAAAAGGCTGCTAAAACCTAAGCCCAGGGCCAAAGCAAAATAGCCTTCTTTGCTAAATTTAGAAAAATTCAATTCCCAAAAAACAGCCAGTGGCGTCAGCAGAACCAAAACCAATATTTGATTTAAGCTAAAAACTTTTTCCGGCGAGTTGGGAAGGGCGAGAAAAGAAGAAATAACGATAAATAGGCTCAGATAAAAAATTCGAGATTTTTTAAAAAGAGAAAAATCTCCACGCCAAAATTCAGCAATCAAAAAAATTCCGGCCAGGAAAGAGCAGATCATCCAAAGTTTTATATCTTTTCCCGCCAAAGCGAAAAGTGGAAATTCAACGGCCAAAATCAAGACCGAAAAGAACAGTAAAGTTTTTTTCATTCCGATTTTTTATTAAATTAGACGACTGCCGGTGACAATTTTGTCCGAACTGTTCAGACTGTTTTTTCCGGCTAAAACCGGCCTTCTCTCCATGTTCCCACCATTTTCACCGATATTGCTCGTCTCTTCCGGGAGCTGTTTTATCGGATTAAGACCGGCCGGTCCATTTTTTTCGTCAAAAGCTTGAGGAGGAGAATAAAGCCCCGTCTCCAAGTTGCTCCTGAGGTCGGAAAGACTTCTTCGACCGTCTGAAATAGTTTCTTCCATTTTGGTTTAATATAAATTATTTCTAAAATGTAAAAAGGTGATATCTTGAACAGGAATTACTTCAAACATTTAAAAAGAGTATAAACCAAATTTATGACTTTGGCAGCTCGCATTGCTCACAATTCAATTATATCTACTATTACTCGGGTTTTAAGCTTAGCTATCTCTCTAGTCACTATTGGGCTCATTACTCGCTATTTGGAACCGGCCGGTTTCGGCAATTACACGACTATTTCCGCTTTTTATTTCCTCATCGTCGCCCTGTCTGATTTTGGCATCAATCAAATTTTCACGCGCGAAATTTCCCGTCCCAAGGCAAACGAGGCCGATATTTTAGCCAATGTTCTGGGGTTAAGAGTGGTTTCCGTATCCATTACGGCCGTTTTTGGCCTGCTCGGATTTTTTTTCCTACCCTATTCGGATGAAATCAAAAACGGAATTTCTTTGATGTTTTTAGCTTTATTTTTTTCTTCCGGCTCTCAAACTCTTAACAGCGTTTTTCAAAAAAGATTAGTAATGCATCGTTTGGCCTATCGAGAGCTGATCGGTCGGCTCATCCAACTCTTGGTCGTTTTTATAACCGTCAAGGCGGATTTGGGCTTAAATGGAGTATTATCCGCTATGATCGCCAGTTTTTTCTTTATTTTTTTAGCCGTTCTTCGTCTGACCAAAGAATATGTCCCGCTCGGAATTAAGTTTGATAAAAAATACTGGATTTTTTTTCTGAAAGAATCGGCGCCACTCGGCATTGCCGCCTTTGTTAATTTTCTTTATTTCAAAGCCGATGCCATTTTGCTCTCCCTCTACCGAAGCAGTCACGAGGTGGGAATTTACGGCGCCTCTTACAAGGTTTTGGAAAGTTTAATCTATTTTCCGTCAATGTTCATGGGGCTTATTATGCCTGTTTTTGCCTATAATATTTTTCACCGACCAAAAAAATTCCTGATGTTGGCTAGCAAAACGCTTAAAGCCATTTGGTTGGCGACAATCCCGCTGACAGTCTTCATGTTTTTTCTTTCCGAGGAGGCGATTCGCATTATTGCCGGTAAGGACTTTATCGAAGCTTCCAAAGTCTTAAAAATTTTATCGTTTGCCTTGGGAGCTATATTTCTCGCTCAATTCTTCAACAGTATTTTGATCACCGTTAATCATCAAAAAACGCTTCTTAAAATTCTTTCCGTCACCGCCGGCTTGAGCGTAATTCTAAATCTGATTTTCATTCCCATTTATTCCTATATGGGAGTAGCCGTCATCTCAACTTTTTGCCAGATTCTAGTCACTATTATCGCCTACAAAATAAGTCGCCGATGGGGAGTCGGCTGGGGCGAAGGTTGGCGAAAACTACCGACCCGATCATTTTTTATTTCGGCCGTCGGAATGATTTTGATCCTCTATGGCTTGGAGCAAATTGAGCTGGAACAGTTTTCCGCCTCTATAATAAATGGTATCGTTTCTTTGTTCGGAGTTTTATCAGTCGAAATTTTAACCGCAGGACCAACTGAAAACTTAATCATGTTTGTCAATATAGTTATTAAAGGTGTTCTGGGTTTTGCGGTTTACGCCGGCCTGATTTTTTTAACCGGCGGGCTGACAATAAAAGAATTAAGCCAAATTATTTTTATTCGCAAGCTTCGAGAAAATGACAAATTCAGTCTTCCAAACTAAGAAAATTTTGGAGGAGAGCTTATCCGAATATCTGATTAAGGGCAGGGAGGATTCCGGTTTTTCCTTGGACAGATTAGCGGATGATCTCTCAGTCAGTCCGATGCACTTAAAGGCTCTCGAGGGTGGAAAATTAGATCTTCTCCCGCCGGATGTCTACACTATCGGTCTGCTGAAAAGATACTGTCGAGTACTCAATCTCGACAGCGCTAAAGCCCTTGCTCTTTTCAAAAAACAATCTCGGCGAAAACCGATTTCTTTCTTTTCTCGGCCGGTTATTTACAGAAATTTTCTTGATCGGATTTTGACTTATCGAAATTTTATTTTTCTTTTAATTTTAGCACTACTCGGATCATTGGGATTTTACCTGATAAAAACACTGTACCCTCTCTACACAAATCCTTATTTTAAATTGGAAAATCAAAATTTATGTTCTCAAACAACAAGCGAGGAGAATATTCGGCTAATCGGATTTATTAAACCTGAAGAAAAGCTTTGGATCAGCGGAGAAGAAATCAATCCCGACAAAGACGGAAGATTTGAAGCGGAAATTTTTTTGAAACAAGGCGAAAACAAAATTAAAATTAAAGTAACCAATAAATTTGGAAGAGTTAGAGAAGATACTTGCTTGATCAAAAAAAATTGATTTCCCTTTTCTTCTAAACTCTTAAACAGGCCGTTTTATTGCTTAAGATTTTTTTATGAGGTAAAAGAGATATCAAAGCTCTTTTTAATCGGAGGTAAAAAATGGAGTCTCCCTGTAAAGGATGCGAGAGAGAAAAATTGGACAAAAATAAGTGCATAGATTATTGCACAAAAATTCGGGATTTCCAGAAAAGTCTCGGCAAAGAAGTTTGTTTCTACGGTGAAACAATCTTTCATTCAAGCGAAACTCTGGGGATAATTAGGAAAACTCCCAAACCCCCCTGCCTCTAGGTCAAACAAGCAAAAACGATCCCCATGGATCGTTTTTTTTATGTCGAGTTATCTTTTTATTTTTTCTTGATATAGAATATTGCAATAAACTAAATTTATGGACAAAAAAAAGCTATTACTGGTTGACTCCAGCGCTTTAATTTATCGCGCTTTTTATGCTTTGCCTCCCTTGACTGATCAGAAGGACCGCATCGTCAACGCAGTTTACGGTTTTACTTCGGCCTTCATCAACATTCTTCAAAAAACTGAGCCCACTCATGTTATTTTTGCCTTTGATTCTCGAGAACCTTCTTTTCGAAAAAAAAAATATCCGGATTACAAAGCTCAACGGGAAAAAGCGCCCGACGATCTTTACGCGCAGATCCCTCTTTCCAAACAAGTTGCTTCCGCTTTTGAATTGCCCTGCCTCGAAAAAGCGGGCTTTGAAGCGGACGACATTATCGGTTTTTTCGCGAATAAATTTTTAGAGGAGAACGAAAAGAACGAAGTCGTTATCGCCACCGGCGATCTCGATACTTTGCAGTTGGTCGGTCCGAGACTGTCCGTTTTTGCTTTAAGTCGAGGAATTAATGACGCCAAAATTTACGATGTCAATGCCGTTCTGGAAAGATTCGGCTTGGAACCGAAACAGATGATTGATTACAAATCTCTTTTCGGCGATACTTCAGACAACATCAAAGGCGTTAAGGGTATCGGGCAGAAAACTGCTTCGGAACTCCTCAAAAAATACAAATCATTAGAAAATATTTATCAATCTTTGGACGAATTAAAACCCTCAATCAGAACCAAACTTTTAGCCGACAAAGAAAACGCCTTTCTCAGCCAAGAATTAGTGACACTGGCCAAAAAAGTTCCTCTTTCCCTCGATTGGGAAGAATCATCTGTAAATAGAGACGCTTTGATTCGAGCGGGAAAATATCTGGAAAAGGAATTTAATTTTTTCTCTCTAAAAAAAAGAATTTCAAAAATTTTCAACTCTGAATCGTTAAGCTCGGAAACATCGAAAAATTTTTCCCGAATCCGGCAACCGGCTTCCACTAAAATAATTTTGGCCGATTTGGATGAAGCAACCCTTTCTCAAGCCGAAAAAATTATTATCGGAGCGGAAGAGACCGAAAAGGGCGAAGGCCTTTTTCTTGCCATTTTAAGCAACCGGGAGCTGAACCGATTATTTTTTTGCCCCCGAGAACAGCTAACCAAAAAGCTAATTCCTGCTCTGGCCGAAAAAAATAAAAAAATTTTCTGTTTTGACAGCCAAAAAATCTTTCGCAATTATCCCGAAATGGCAGAATTATGGATGGATATAAAAGATTTAAGACTGATGACTTACTTGATTCATCCTCCGCTTTTAAAAAAATTTTTCTTTAAAGAAATAATTTGGCATTTTTTAAAAATTCGTTTCGAGGAACCGAAAAAACAACTCTCTTTGCTGGATACCGAAGAAAATCTCTATCCTCTGATAAAAATCAAAGAAATCTTCAGTTTAATGAACGGACTGGTCCCCGAAGTAGAGGGAGCGTTTACGGAACAAATAAAATTTCAGCGAGAAACGCCCTTTAACAAAAATGTTTTTCCTCAATTGAATTGGAGGGCGGATATTGATTTTGTTCTCAAAGAAATAGAGCAACCTTTGAGTTTTGTTTTAGCTTCAATGGAGAATAAAGGAGTGAAAGTTGATTTGGGTTCACTCAAAGCAATGAGTCAAAAAAATGCTCGGCAGATAGCTTTGTTGGAACAAAAAATTTTTGAAATGGCCGGCAGAAAATTCAATCTCGATTCACCGTCTCAACTGGCTGAAGTTCTTTTTTCGGAACTAAGAATACCTTCAGCTACAATTAAAAAGGGGAAGTCAGGCAAATACTCCACGGCTGCCGATATTTTAGAGAGATTGGCCGAAGACTATCCGATAGCTCGCACCATGCTAGATTATCGAGAGAAGAGAAAGTTGCAAACTACTTATTTGGATACCTTGCCCTCGATGATCAATCCGAAAACCGGCCGTATTCACGCTTCTTTTGATCCGACCGGAACTGCAACCGGCCGACTGTCATCCACCAACCCCAACCTGCAGAATATTCCTCTTAACTCTAAAAAAGATAATGATAGCGTCACTGTCAGAGAAGCTTTTATCGCCGAGCCGGGGAAATCTTTAATTTCTCTCGACTACTCACAAATAGAAATTAGAATCGTTGCTTATTTGACGGGGGAACAAAAATTAATTGAAGCGTTTGAGAAAAACCTGGATATCCACCGAAGAACGGCTTCATTGGTTAAAAAAATATCTCCGGAAGAGGTTACACCGGCGGAGCGAAGTTCTGCCAAAGCTTTGAACTTTGGTATTATCTACGGAATTAGCCCTTTCGGTTTCGCTCGTTCCGCTAAAATGTCTGAGGCGGAAGCGCGAGTTTTTATAGAAAATTATTTTCAAGAGTTTCCTCAGATCGCCAAATATATGGAAAATATTCGCTCATTTGTTAATAAATTCGGTTTCGTAGAAACTGTTTTTGGACGCAGAAGATATTTCCCCGAAGCAAAAACAAATAATCATTTTCTCCGCCAATCGGCCGAGAGAATGGCTATCAATATGCCAATTCAAGGCACCGCCGCCGATATAATGAAAATGGCGCTGATCAATACGGCCGATTTCTTGGAAGAAGAATTTGGTCGAAATCAGAATAAAGCAAGAATTATCTTGACAATTCATGACGAAATTATTCTAGAAGTTGAAGACTCTCTTCTCGATAAAGTCAAAAATCAAGTCAAAAATATTATGGAATCAGTAGTGGGAGAATTTTTACCTCTAAAAGTCGACATTGCCGTTGGCAAAAATTGGAACGAGCTTTAAATTCTAAAAGTGTCAAAAATAAAAAAATGAGCTATAAATAGGTTTAGATTTTAAAATTTATAAAATTTTTAATTTTTTGAAAAAATGGAAAAAATCAAAAAATTCCTCAAGCAAAATCAGAAGGCAGTTCTGGCCTCTCTGCTAGCAGTCTTAATCGGGGGATTGATTCTTTGGAGCCTCAACAGCAAGAAAGATGAACAAGCTCAAACAGAAACTATTGAGAATGAAGAGGAAGCCAACGAACCGAAAGGCGGTGTACCCCTTAATCAAGAAGGCGTCAGTCCTCTCAGTGGATTGCCCTGTGAAAATCACAAAAGAAGAGCGATCGGAGTTATGCAGGCAGGGGATGTTTCCACCCGACCGCTATCCGGTTTTTCCGACGCGGATATGATTTTTGAAATGCCAGTTATAACAGCCAGTATTACTCGCTTAATGGGGGTTTATCTCTGTAACTCACCGAAGGAAATTGGATCAATTCGCAGCGCCAGACATGATTATGTGACTATTGCCAAAGGGATAGACGCTATGCTCGCTCACTGGGGCGGATCGCATTTTGCTTTGGAAATATTAAAAAATAAAAATACTGTTCCCGACTTGGACGCTATGAACAACACGGAAGGTGCTTTCTTTCGGAAAGACGGCATTCCGGCCCCGGACAATGGATTTGCCTCTCATGAAGGTCTTTGGAAAATGGCCGAAAAAATGGGATACCGTTTGGAAAATCAATTTGAAGGCTACCCTCACCAAACAGAACTGGAAACCTCGAAAAGACCGACCGGAGGTAATTTGAGAATCGGATTTGCCGGAGTTTACGGAGTCAATTACACCTATGATCCCAAAACTAATTCTTTTTTGAGATCTTGGGGCGGTAAAGAGGATATCGACAAAGCAAACGGCAAAAGATTAGCGCCAAAGAACATAGTAGTTGCCTTTGCCACATCTCGACAAATCGAAGGTCAATACAACGATGTCGATATTGAAGGAAGCGGAGAAATGCACGCTTATATCAACGGCCAAGAGATTATCGGGACTTGGACGAAAGAAAAAAAGGATTGCGTTATCGGCAACGAGCTGGTTTGCGTAACCGACAGCAAGCTTAAATTTCTGGACGACAAAGGTGAGGAAATTAAGTTTGTACCGGGGCAAATTTGGGTTGAAATTCTTGAGCCCGGACAAGCTCTGAAATGGGAGCCGACTGGCAGTGGAGCCACTAACTAAAAAGGGGGATCTTAATTCGATAAGCATTGTTTATGAAAATCGTTTGCACTCGAGATAATTTAAGACAGGGTATCAGTCGGGTAGAAAGAGCGGTCGGAAGAAATTCGACCTTGCCAATTTTAGCCAGCATAATGTTAGAAACAGAAAAGGGCTTGTTAAAAATTTCCGCCACCAATCTCGAAATTGGGGTCATCGCTTACATTCGCTCCCGTGTGGAAACGGAAGGTAAAACTACCATTCCGGTCGCTGTTTTTTCCGGAATCGTGCACAACCTGAAGGACGAAAAAATAACTTTGGAGTTAGTCGGAACAAGCTTAAAAATTTCCGGTAACGCTTTTGAATCAAAAATTCGAACCATTTCCGCCGATGATTTTCCTTTGATTCCCAAAGTGGACGACGGTTTACAATGGAGGGTTAAGGCCAAAGATCTCAGAGATTCAATCCGTCGAGTTTTACCCTCTGTTTCGAATTTGGACACCAAAATGGAATTAACCGGCGTATTCTTCTCGGTGGCTGAAAAAAAACTTACTTTGGCTTCAACGGACGGCTACCGGCTAGCAGAAAAAATAATTGACTGCGAAGGCACAAAAGAAGAAGAAAGCAATTTTATTGTTCCCGGATCGAGCCTCCAAGAGGTAGAGAGGATTTTCGGTGAGGATTCGTCGGATATTCTTATAACCGTTTCGGAGAATCAAATTTCTTTTCAAAAAGAAGATATTTATTTTGTAAGTCGTTTAATCGAGGGTAAATATCCAGATTACAAGCAAATTATTCCCAATAAATTTAAAGCGGAAACAAGAATAGATAAACTGAAATTATTGGACGCTCTAAAAATGGCCGGCATTTTTTCTCTCAATCAAACTAAGGATGTCAAAATCGCAGTAGAGCCGGAAAAAATTCTAATTAACACCGGAAGTGGAGAATTCGGCGAACACCACGCCGAGATTCCGGCCGAAGTCAAAGGGGAGAGTTTTGAAGTTTCTTTTAATCATCAGTTTTTGCAAGACGGCTTAAGCAATATTGGAGAAGAAGATATAGTTTTGTTTTTAAATGACAGCAACGGAGCTTCCCTCATGAGGGGTTGGGACGAAAAAAATTCGTCCGCCAAAAAAGATTTTCTCTATATTGTAATGCCGATTCGTCAATAAAATGAAAATTTATTAAAAATATAAAATCTTAAAGGAATATTTATTGTTATGAGCGTATTCGACTATATTTTTGGGCCCAAAAAACCGGACGCCAATTTTGCTCTTTCTTTGGACATAGGAACGGAAGTCGTTAAGGCTCTGATTTTTCAAATAGACGGAGAAGAAAGCAAGGGACTAGTGGTCGGGGTAGGTAAGGAAAGACAAAAACCCGGGCATATGACTTCGGGAGCGGTCGCCGATATTGCCGGAGTGGTTGAAACTTGCCAAAAAGCTATTGAAAAAGCGGCTAAGAAAGTTGGCTTTATCCCCGATCAGTGCATTGTAGGCATTGCGGGAGAACTGGTTAAGGGCACCACTGTCAATGTTCGCTACGAAAGAGTTAGACCTCAACTCAAAATTGATATGCCGGAGCTAAAAAGCATCGTGCAAAAAATACAATGGAAGGCCTTTGATCGAGTCAGGCAACAATTGGCTTGGGAAACAGGTCATTCGGAAATTGATATAAAATTGATTAACGCGGCAATTGTCGATGTTCGTATCGACGGTTATCGGGTTACCAATCCTCTGGGATTTCAAGGTAAGGAGGTTTCCGTTTCAGTTTTTAATTCATACGCACCGATGATCCATTTAGGCGCTTTACAGAGTATCACAAACGAATTGGGCCTGGATCTTCTTTCCATCGCCGCTGAACCGTACGCAGTGGCCAGATCTCTCGGCACCGACAATGCTGTAGAATTTTCCGCCGTTTTTATCGATATTGGAGGAGGAACAACCGACATCGCCGTTGTACGCAACGGGGGCATCGAGGGCACAAAAATGTTTGCCTTGGGCGGTCGCGCCTTTACCAAAAGAATCGCCACTGAACTGAGTATCAGTTTTGAAGAGGCGGAGCAACTAAAAATTAAATATTCTGCCGGTGAATTGGGTCCTCATTTAATGCAAAAAATGAGTAACATTTTGCAGGAAGACTGTCAAATTTGGCTTTCGGGGGTGGAATTGGCCTTGGGAGAATTTGTTGGCACCGATCTTCTTCCCAATCGATTTTTACTCTGTGGAGGAGGCTCTCACCTGCCGGAAATAAAAAAAGTTCTGGAGGGCAATAAATGGCCGGAAGATTTGCCATTCGGCAAGCAAGTCAAAGTCGATTTTATTTATCCTAAAGATGTAATCAATATTCTCGACAGGACCAAAGAGCTAAACGATTTTCAGGATGT
>CALFZX010000034.1 GCA_937952315.1 uncultured bacterium | reverse complement strand
TCCTTCGCTTAAATATTTCTTCTCAAAGGAGACGGTGGAGATGGGGGGACGGTTAAAAACGGAGATCTCGAGGTTTTTTTCCAAACTATCAATTTTGGTTTCTTTTGTGTTGACACTATTTGAGCCTTCTCTGCATTGTCCATAGTAAAAAATTTCGGGAACTTTCGCATTCAAAGTATAATTTCCGCTACAAAATGTTGTGCATATTCCGTTTGCGCAGTTGAGTTGTTCCAGGTTGTTGCTTGTTAAGCTATTGGTAATCGTGTTGACAAAATTGCTCGGAATCTTCATTGCTCCTTTTGCAAAATTTCCCGTTCCATCTGCAATCTCATATTCTTTGGCGTTATTTAGACAGGATGTCTCATCTGCACATTCCAAAATATCAGTAGGCGGAACATGTTGAATCGCATAATGAGAGTATCTACTGAATCCAAGTTTTCCGTGTTCCGGTTTTTTGGTCAAGCTGGCGGCGAAGTCAGCAATTACATGGAAATCAAGCTTTATGTTATGACATTTTGGAAACTTATTGTCCTGGTTGTTGGACCAGGCGGAATCTTTAACGGCTTTGAGTTTGTAATCGAAAGAATAATTGTAAGTATTTTTATGGTCACAACTGATTCGATAACCTTCATCCGTTTCCACATTAAAACAGTGAACCCAGTAGTAACCACCGGATCCGGTCGGATAGGCTTTTAGGCAATATTTACTTTCACTACCGCTAGTCCACCCCCAAAGACCTTCCGTTCCTCCTTGGTTCGTCAGCCAAGAGCCTATCAGGCTGGCTATTTTAGATTTTGAGGCATATTTACTGGGAATTGTGCCGAGACCGATTGCTGAGGCACTTATTAAATCCCCACCTCCACAGCTGTTGGAGTCACAAACATAGCCTCCGCAAGAATCGATTGAACAACGATTTTTGACCAAAGCTTCTTTTCGATTACAAAAATTAATTTCTTCGCTTGTCGGTATTTTTTGTAGATATTCCCAATTATTGTTGTATTCCCAATAGTATCCATTATCTAAAATACTTTTGCATTTTTGCCTGTCCGTTCCGTTGATATACGATTTAGCTTCAGAGACATCTTTAACGCAAATTTCCATCGCTTCGATCAGATCCTTCGAAGGAGCAAAATAAGCATTTATATCGGAAATTTTAGCCCCGGTTTTGTTGCCGGAAGAAATAAATCCCCCTATTTTAGAAGAAGAAATTTCTCCCGTTGAGGTCTCTGAATAAGCCAGTGCCACTGGTGTTAACAAAAATAAACTTAAAAGACAAAGTTCAATAGAAAAAACATTTTTTTTAGACATATTGAAAATTAAAAAGCTATTCCTTAAAAGTTAATTTTTTCTTGAATTTATGAAAAAGATAGAGCGAGATAGCTACTAAAAATATTGAAACGACCAAACCTAACAAAATAAAATAGCCTATCCATATTCTTTTTATTATTAAATTTTTGTCGGTGTTTACATTGTTCTCTGTGTCGCAGCCGAATTTCACTTCTTTTTTGTCGCTGATCAGGTCATTTTCATTTTTCAATGTTCCTTTCATTACTATACAAGAATTGGCAATTCCGGATTTGACAATATCGTTCTCGAGAGCCAAACAAATTCCTTCCTCCGAGCCGATCATATCTTCCAGCTCTAATTGATGGACGATACGGTCTTCGGAATCGACAAAGTCCAAATTAAATTTTCCCTTAAAATCCCCTGTCCAATTGGCATTTCTTAAGCAAAATATAGGTTCATATGTTTGTTTTTCGTCGTTTAATCCAAAACCGAGAAATCGAATCACTCCTCGATTTGTACCCCTTATCGAAAAATGAATATCTATCATGCTTCGACATTGTTCGTTGAAAGCCGTAACTTTTAAATTCATAAAACTGTCAAGTTCTTTTGGCTCAAAATCAAATTTTACAATTTTTTCTTCTCCGGCTTTTAAATCTAAAGATTCTTCAGTTTTCTTTACAAGATCTTTAGGGTCCTCTTGAGTCCATTTTTGTAGCTCATATTTAACTGAAACCAAACTATCCTCGGAAGAATTATTCTTTATGGGAACTTCAATGATTATTTTATCTTTTTTTTCTGCTACTGGAATGGGCAAAATTTGCGAATAATCTTTGCCGTCAATTTTGATATTATTCTTGTCGATCAAAAAATCTTGGCCGGAAGGTCCTTCTAACTGGAAGTCAAATCTTAAATAAGGTGCAAATACATTTACCGGAAAACCAAAAATACTAAAACTTTTATTCTGATTGATAAAAAAAGAAATATAATATTTTCCGGAAGATATTTTTTCTGGAATATCCCATTCAAAATTCAACGGTTGTTTTTGATTTTTAATCAGATTGGCTCCTTCCAAAACATAGAAAGAATCCACCAGATAGTCTCCTTTTAATTTTCTGATATCCGAGTCTGTTTCTTCTCTCCAAATCTGGGCTAAAATAGAAATATCGTCGAGGTGAGGAAAGGAATACATTGTTGGAGTTTGACAATTTACTTCGCTCCCTCCAACCTTTTTTTGATCTTCCAAGCATTCATTTTTGATTTTTTCGATTTCTTCTGTTTTATTGTCATCGGAATATCTTACATTTGATGAAAAAATCATTTTTTCGCCGGCATGCAGAACTTTTTTGTTGCTCGAGTCGAAATCAATTTCAAAATTTAAAAAAGGCGCTCCGTAAAAGGGCATAACACTTTTTAGACCTTTTTCTGAGGATCCTTTAAAAAAAACACTATCCCGCTCGAAATTTGATTTGGGAATGATTATCGTTTTTTCGGGAGCCGAAACTTCTTTTTGATTTTTATCGTTAATTTCGTCTCTGGCCTTAACATTGCTAAATGTAATGAAAAAAATCAATCCGACGAAAATCAAAAAAACTCTAGTTTTATTTAAAGGCATTTTTGTTTTTTTAATTAATTTCTTTTCACATTATATTTTTATTTTTTTAATTAACAAACTATTTCCCGCTGATTATTTTTAATAATTGCTTAATCGCCTCAGAAAGGGTCGGGGGTAAATTGGGGGAGTTTGAGATTGCCATCTGGATTTCGCCGGCTCGATAACCTAGATTATTTAACGCCCGATACAAGTCATCATAAGTGTAGCGAAGAATTGATTTATTGCCACTTTCGCTATTTTCATCAAGCCAGCCGTGCATTAAATTTAATTTTTCTTTCAGCTCGACTAAAATTCTTTCCGCCGATTTGGCGCCTATTCCCTGAGCTTGCTGTAAGAATGTAGCCGGCTCTTCACCCAAAGCGATTTTTTTCAAGCGACCGGGTGTGAAGCTGCTCAAAATATTCAAAGCGGCTTTCGGGCCGACTCCGCGACAGTTTATCAGCAGAATAAAAGCTTCCTTCTCCTGCTCATCGCTAAAGCCAAAAATCTCCCATTTGTTCTCCTGAATGCTTAAATGAACGGGCAATTGAATTTTAAATGGCACCACCTCGCCATTTCGGACGATATTTTTGAGCGTTAACTTTCCGGCATTAATCTTAAAACCCATTCCGCCCGTTTCGAGAGTGAGAGAATCTTGGTCTATTGATTGAACTGTTCCTTTCAGATATTGTAGCATAAATTTGATTAGTCAGAGATAAAATAAAGTTCCATTAAAGAAATAGCGCCAATAAAAAGTAGGGCATCCCACCAATTGAGAATTCTGGCTCCTTGCATCACTAGAAGTCCTACAATGATAACGGCTAGCCAAAAACCTTGTCGGAAGGAACTGGAAATATAAGCAAAAATAACTTCGTTGTTAGCAATCCAACGCTTTAAACTAAAATTAATCAGAGTAAAAAATCCTAGCAAAGCGAGAAAAAGAGTCAGATAGAAAAGAATAACTCCGACATAGCCGGAAGTCCCCGGATCGATATAAAGTAAAACAAAAATCCAACCGGCAAAAGCGAAGGCGGTGGCAACAGACATAGAATTCAAGTAGGAGCGTAAAGTCATAAAATTGATTTAGTCTATTTTTTTGATGGCGCGATCGTAGATGCTAACTATTTGTCGAGCCTCGTTCTGGCTAATTTCAAAATCCGGCTCGTGAACGATACGATTGCGAATTTTGTGCGCTTCCCAAACTTCTTCGTATATTTCCGGTAAATCGGCCGGTACCATATTTTTTAACCTTTCTCCCAAAGATGAACCGTTAAAGCCTTTCTGTTTCAGCAATTGATCGAGAGTTTTATCCGCTTCAATAACGGCGATCTTCCAATCGGATTGGGAACCACCAACGGTTTTCTTGTAAATTTCAGAAATTCTAACTTTCTCTGGTAAAGTTTCAAGCGACTTGTAACTCTCCGGTTTATTTTGACTGCCGGTGACAAATTGGCGAACTCTATTCTTAAACAGAGAAAGCTTTAAACTGCAATAAATAATATTAAAAAGAAGAACAAGACAGTAAAGAGCGATAATAATCTGAACAGCGATAAAAAATTTCGAAAAGTAAAGACTATCGACAAAACCGAAAAAATTATCGATCAAATTTTCATTTCCGTTAGTGACTCTTTCCGGTATCGGACCGGTGGTCTTTATGGCCATAAAAATTTTTTATTTTTTTATTCTTTCCATTATAACTACTTCCATTTCTTTATTCTCAACCAAAGAAGGCTTTAGACTCAGTTTTCTAACCGGTTCGATTTCTCCCACTCCCAGTTCTTTCAGAAAATCCGTCAGTTCTTTCATTTCAAAATTGACTCCGGGAATTTTATAGTGCATGGGAATGATAATTTTCGGCTCGATTTGTTTGGCCACCTTAACCGCCTCCTTCCCGCTAATTGAGCAGGGACCGCCTACGGGTAAAAATAGAACATCGACGCCGTCAATTTTTTTTAGCTGTTCGTCCGTCAAGAGATGTCCTAAATCTCCCAAATGAGCCAATCTGATTTTTTCTGCTTCCAGAGTATAAATTACATTTGCGCCCCTTTCTCTGCCCTCAGCGTTGTCATGAAAAGAAGAAATGCCTTTAATATCAAGTCCTTTCACCGAGTACTCACCGGCATTTTTGATTAGCAAATCAATCCGTTTGAAAATAGGGGTGTGATTATGGTCTTTGTGATCGTGGCTGGTAAAAACTATGTCCGCTTCAAGATCGGTCGGCGGTTCGATTCCGATTTCGGGGCTGTAAGGATCAAAAAAAATTTGAATTTCTTTTTTGACTTTGCTGTTCGTGATAACTTCAAAAAATGAATGGCCGAACCAACGAATCTCCATATTTTTCAATTAAAAATCAAAAATAACTAAACCTGTCGGTCAGTATAACAAAGAAATAAAAAACCAAAAAATTTATTTTTTAAAGACGACGAATTTGTAGCCGATAAAATTCCAAATCAAAGAAAAGGCAGTCGCCACTAAGCTGGCAAAAACAAGCCACATTCTTTCCGTTAATTGGAAATTGACTATTGGCAAGTAAAGAGGTGAAAAATAATTAGTAACGATAAAGACTACGCCGGTATTAACCCCTAACCCTACGACGGTGATAAACATAAATTGAGAATATTTTTTGGCTTCTTGGCCTATCTCTTTAGTTTTTTCTTTGAAAGTCCATTTTTTGTTGGCTAAAAAACTGACGAAGGAGACTACACCGAAAGAAATAGCTTTTAGGCCGGCCGCTCCTCCACCTTTAGTGACGCCCGTGATAAAGGAAAGAGAGGTGAGAATCAACAAATCGAGAAAAGTGTTTATAAAGCCAATGACAGCGAATTGAAGGAATTGTTCCGCCCATCTGGGAACGGGTAACCAACTTGGCAGAACGACTTGACGGCCAAAAAGGACAATCTTGCTTTTCATTTTTTATTTTTAGTTGCTTATAGTAACTCAAATAAATAATTATTTTTTTCCGAGTTCTTTTTCCAATTCCTCCAAATCGGGAGCAATTTCTTCGTCTATTTCCGCGTCTTCTTCTTGATCTTCTTGAGGGGAAATAATATTAACGCGGGGTTCGCTTTTTGCCGGCGGAACATATCCATCATCCTCTTCTCCCTTCAGCTCGATAGTTTTTTCCTTTGGCTCATCTTCAGTCGGCTCGGCGTTTTCGACAATCGTCCCGTCGGCTTTTTTTAGCACATTTTCAATGGCCCCCCAAGTGGCTTCGCCATTGTCGGCGACCACCAGGGCAATTTCGTCGTTGGGTTCGGCGTGATGATAAGTGACTGCTGCCAATAAAACTTTGTAAATCTTACCTTCCGCCTCGACAACGAACCCTCCCGCTTCTTTATTCTCTTTAAGAATGCCGATCAAATGTTTTCGCTTAAAAGGTCCGATTTGCTTGTAAATAAAACTGCCGTCATCGGTGATTACTAATTTGAGCATATCCCCCTCTACCAGTTTTGATTTACTGGCGTAATTGGCGGGAACCGGATATTGCCTGCCGTCTAAACCAATCATGAGCTGTCCGTCAAAAGATCCTTCGACGATCTTGCCTCCTTCGGCTACGCCATAAGTTTTTTTCTGGGGGGTGAAATTGGTTTCCAATTGAGCAATCAATGACTTGGCCGTTTGCAGGCTTTTCTCCGCATTGACAATAGTCTCTTTGATAAGTAAAATGCGCTGAGCATCTTGTTTTTCTCGTCTTTCTTCAATCATTTTTTTATTTTAATAATTGTTTTGAAGATTCTTGACAAAATAATTTATTCCGTCATCAAATCTTCCTTTATTTTTTTGATTTTTGCAATTTATTGAGTGACTCTGCTGATTTTTCCGAACCCTTCTTTGTCCAAATGTCTTTCTATTTCATCGTCTGTCAAGAAAGTATCCGGTTTCAAATCGGTGATCCCTAATTCTCTTATTTTATCCGCCGAAAGAATCAGATAAAAATAATCCTCATTTTCCACCTCTCCTTGGGCTGTTTTGGCCCGATATTTGATTTTGAAAAAAACGCTTTGATCGGAATTTTTTGTAGCTTCCTGACTAAGTATAACGAATCCGTCGTTGAAAAAGTTTTCGTTAAAACCGTTAATCTTTTTTGTTAGTTCGGTCCATTTTCTTCTTGAAAAATCGGTTAGATTAGAATCATATTTTTTTTGGATTTCTTGCGCTTTGGTTTCAATTTGATTCATAAAATCTTCCGGACTTTTGGCATTTTTTGGAATCAGGCTCTCGCTCTCCTCCTTCGGTTTATTGCTATTCGAATTTTCGGTAAATTGACTGTCGTTTTCGGGAGTAAAATTTTCTTTGATTGTCCAGAAAAGCAAAATACACGATATAAAGAGAATCGCTAACAAAAAAACTAGCAACATCTTACTACCGGAGGTCTTTTCAGGACCGTTATCCGAGTGTTGAAACTCCATTTTTTGTTTTTATTTTTTTAGTTTTCTTACAAATCCATTGAAACATATTTTTTGAAAAACTGAAAATAGTTTTTTAGACTAACCTTATTCCCGCTCCCATTGTGCTGCTGAGAGAGATAGAGGAAATATATTTTCCTTTGACCCCGACCGGTTTTGCTTTCTCTACCGATTTTTTCAGGGATTCAAAATTTTCTTTCAACTGTTCTGCCGAAAAAGACAACTTTCCGATAGGAGCGTGGATATTGCCGCCCTTGTCATTTTTGTAGGCGATCTTTCCTTTTTTAAATTTGTCGATAATTTTGCCAATTTCAGTTGTAACAGTATCATTCTTGGGATTGGGCATTAAACCGCGAGGGCCAAGAATTCTAGCCACTTTAGCCAATTTTGGCATTATACCGGGAGTGGCCAACACAATATCCGCATCCAGAGAGCCTTTCTTGCCGGTCTCCTCTATTAGCTCTTCTCCGCCGGTTACCTCCGCTCCCGCCTTTTTGGCCTCCTCCAACTGAGCTGAATTTTCCGAAAAAACTGCAATACGAATCTTTTTGCCTGTTCCGAAGGGAAGCTCCGCCCCACCTCGGACAGCCTGCTCCGTTTTCTCGGGATTGATGTTGAGATTAAAGTGGGCCTCAACGGTCTCATCGAATTTGGCTTTCTTCGAATCCAACAAAATTTTAATTGCTTCATCCAAAGAATATACCTTGCCTTTATCTATTTTGTTCAGATTCTCTTTAAATCTTTTACTTGTTTTCTTCATAGTTTACAAATCTTAATAAGATTATTCTTGAAATTATTGACGGTTAACTTTAACTCCCATGCTACGGGCAGTTCCGGCGATTATTCTTTTAGCCGATTCGATTTTGTCCGCATTTAAATCGGAAATTTTCGTTTTAGCGATTTCTTCCAAGACTTCTTCCGAAAGCTCGCCGACTTTGACTTTATGCGGTTCTTTTGATCCCTTTTCCAACTTTAAAGCTTTCTTGATTAACTCTGAAGCGGGTGGAGTCTTAGTGATAAAAGTAAAACTGCGATCTTCATAAACGGTTATCTCTACCGGAATAATATCGCCTCCTTTGTCCTTGGTCTTCTCATTGAATTGATTGCAAAAATCCTGGATGCTTAAACCATGTTGTCCCAAGGCCGGACCAACTGGAGGAGCCGGATTGGCCTTACCGGCTGGTATTTGGAGTTTTATCTTTGTCTTAATAGGTTTTCCTGCCATAACAGTGCTTGAATTATAAATGAATTAATAAATTGGAACTAAACTTTCTGAATTTGTAAGAAATCAAGTTCGACTAAAGTCTCCCGACTAAACATATTGACGGAAACTTTAATTTTTCCTCTTTCCTTGTCGACATTTTCCACTTTGCCGTCAAAAGTTTTAAATGGTCCGTCGACAATCTTGACGGGATCCCCGACATTTATATCGATATCGTAATCGAATTCGTCTCGGCCCATTCTTTTTTTCAAGTTTTTGATTTCCTGCTCCGAGAGAGGAATTGGCGTTGTTTCGGTGCCGACAAAGCCGGTGACATTGGGTGTATTGCGGACAATATACCAAGATTCCTCCGTAACTATCATCTGCACTAGAACATAGCCGGGAAAAATTTTTTCTTCAACAACTTTTCTTTTTCCTCCGCGGATACGAACTTGTTTTTCCGTGGGCACCAAAACTTCAAAAATTTTCTCCGTCATGTTGAGAGAGACGGCTCTTTGGCGCAAACTTTTGGCAACGCTCTCCTCATAGCCGGCGTAAGTGTGGATAACAAACCATTCCGGCTTTTCTCTTCTGTCTAACAAACTGAAAGACTCCCGATCCTCCGTCGGCTTTTTATCGGAAACTTTTTCTTTATTTTGACTCCCCTTCATCGTTGAGTGTTAAAATTAATCTTGTTTGGCCTACAAAATAAATTTTTCGGCTAAATAATTAAACAAATAGTCCAATCCGCCCAAAACAATCATCAAAAAAAAGCTTAGAGCTAGAACTACCCAAGTATAGCGAATAACTTCCGCCTTGCTGGGCCAGTTCGTTTTTTTAAGTTCCGTTTCGGTTTCCTTAAAAAAGGCAAAAAAACCGCTTTTTTTGATTGAATTGAGCATTCGGATTTAATTTAAAAAACGACCTAGTAATTGATACAATAAATAAACGACAAAAGCAAGAAAAACACAAAATTAAAAAATGCTAAGTTCATTTAGCTCCGAATTAATTGCTGTCGAGAGTCAGTTGCCTTCCGTCTCCTTTCTTGCTAACATCAAAACCGATATAAATATTCTTGTCTCTTACGGTCAACCATGGGTTACTATCTTTTTTTGTACACATTTTTGTTTTAGTGCAACTATTGTTGAAACGACAAAAATCTTTGAGAGTAGCCAGCTTTCCTTCGTTCAACTTTAGCCGAATAACAATTGTTTTTTCTCGCAAGTCGATTCCGGAAGGAGCTTTGAATCTGATTGTGCTAACACTTCCATAGCCCGAAGCAATATTTTTTTCGTTATTGAAATTAACGGAAAAATTTTTATTGCAAACGATACTTTTGTTTGAAGAGCTACTGGAGGGACAATTATAGTTTGGAGAGTCGATTTCTCCACACTCTAAACCGATTTTTAAATCTTGAACTTCGCATTTTCTGTTCAAATTTAAAAATCCGGATCCACCGCAATTGACAGTTAGCCGATAGCTTATCTGAGATAAATTGACTCCGGGAAAGACACGATTTGTTTTAAGAATCGTTTCAAATCTAGTACCCGAACTTTGATCGGTGTCGTTTTGTTCAACTTGACATTTTTGACAGTCGGAGAGGGTGTTGCCCAAGGAAGATTGATCGTAATAACGGCTGGGTAGGTTGGCAAAAAGAGTTCTCTTTAGACTAGTATTGTCGTTGACATTGCTTTTTGCGCTTTCACTGACGAGCACGATTTTCCTTCCAACCGTGTCCCCAGCTAATTCTGATACCGCATCAGAGTCAACTTTTTTGTGTATGGGGACTTCTTTGGGATCTTTGGATTCTTCGAATAATGTTAAGTTGAAAGCTACTTTATTCTCTGAAATGGTTGAGCTGTTATTATTAAAATTTAAGTTTTGGTTGGCAATCAGCTCTTTGTTTTTGTTGATAAAAAGGCTATATTCTATGCCTTCCTCCGCTTTGTAAAGGTTTTCTAAAGATTTTTGTTGCAAACCTTGAACTGATACGGACTTACGAAGATTCTCGAGAGCAACGGTGCTGACTAAGACAACCAAGCCGGTAATGACTATCGAAATCAGGATCATCGCATCGCCCTTCTGGGAGCCAAGAATTTGGTGCAGCTTGATTTTAATGGGAAGATGTTTTTTCATATTTTTAATAAATAAAACGAAGTAATTAAAATTCGAAAGTCCGTGAAACCACTGAAGTTTGAATGGGTACAAAAAGATCGCTATTTTTAGTCGTTACCTTAAAAAGAAATGACACGGTGGTTATAAAATTTTCTGCATTTTCGGGAGTCGTAATTTTTTGAACGATAAAAACCGGTTTTTCCGCTAAAGGGATATTGTTTAAAGTAGTTGAAAAAGTAGTAGCAGCATTTTTTAATTCTCTCTTAAGAAAATACTCATTGTTCGATCCGTCAGAACTGTAAATAACATAGGAATCAGCATTGTCGGTTCCAATTTCGGACTTTTTTTCGGCAATAATAAATTGAATATTATAACCTTCCGTCTTATTTTGGCCGGATACCGGTTTATTGTTAAATCTGCTGCCGATATCGCTATATTGGGCATCTTGAGCAAAAAGATCCATTATAAAGCGACTTTCACTCTCGACTTGCTGCATTTTTTTGAGTAAAATCTCGCCGTCAATTATTTCTTTCATCGCAGTCATCAATCCGCCGACAATTACTCCCATCACGCCAATTACCACAACAACCTCGACCAATGTAAAAGATTTTTTATTTTTTTTGTTTACCATTTTAATTATTTTAAGGAACATACCAATTATAAATCTGTTTTTCCAATTTTATCTTTTTATTATCTTCCGAATATTCACCCCAGCCGGTTTGAGCGGTAATCTTTATACATTCATCTTCTGTGAAAACCCCGTCACAATTGCTAAGGTTGATAGCTCTCCAGTAAGACGGAACGGTGTACTGATTATTCGTATCAGCCACTTCATAGAGGAAATTTCTCGAATTACCGCTTGAAACAAAATTTAGTTTGTTGGTAGTGCAATCACCGCTTGCTCTTCTTAGACTTATATCTGAACAGAAAAGAGATTCTTGATTCTTCAAGCTTTTTAAGGCGTCCCACCCGTTTGTGATTCTCCAAGCGAAAGCGACTTCAATACCTTCTCTGGCTAAATTGGTTGCCGTTATGATATTTCTTAAATCGGCTTCTCTCTTCACAGTATTGCCCAGCAACTTGATTTGTGATATTAAAGCAACGGAAAGAATCGTTACGCCAATCAAAACTCCCACCAATGTCACCCCTTTAGATTTATTTTTTTTGATTTTCATGACTATTTTAAGTTTTATTTTATTTAGTGAGTACCAATATTCAGAGTTTCACTTACTTCAATGCGAGCGGGTTCACATGAGATCTCTTTTTCACCTATTTTTAAGGAAGCTCTGACCTCGAAAGTTCCGCTGTTTGGATAGCTCCAATAAGCTCCGTTTTTTTCGAATTTCAGATCGACGGCGTTCGGAATTTCCCAATTCAGTATCCCGTCCTTTGCACATTCGCTTTCTATTCGAGCTTCAATATTTTTTCCCCTAGCAATTGTCAGATTGTTTCCTGCTTCCTTGAGGCTTTCGGCACTTTTAACTTTAATTTTGCATTGAGTGTCGGTACTAACCCTAACATCAACATTGGTTAAGCATTTATGTTCTTTTCCACTCTTATCAATAATGGAAAGAGCCGGAATATAGCTACCTTCTTCGTAAAAACACTCTTTGGTCGGGGATTCTTCCTGCTCGGATGTTGAGTCTGAAGCTTTACACTTCCAAAGATATTTTTGGGCTTGAATATTCGAGTTGTAGGCCTCGAATAAAAATGACGCCTTGTTTTCGCAAGCAGTTTGTTTCTGGTTTCTATCATCGCTCATCACGACTGCACAGAAAGAATTACTGGCCGGGATTACTCCTCCGCAATTTTCACAAACAGTTATTCCTCCCAGACCAATGCCGGAAGCGGAGGCGGCAGCATCCGTGTCCCAGGCTTCGCAGGTGATTGAATAATTGCCGAGTTTACTGGCCTTAAATTTAACAGTTGAACGATAGGGATTGGTTTGCAAAGCGGTGGGAATTTCTTCCGTTAATTGGCCTTCTTTGAACTCTGAGCTTTGAGCAAAAAAACAGCTGACACTTTCATTCTTATCGTTGAAACATTGCCAGCGAACTTTGGCTATTTTATCAACGCAAGAATCCGGATCGACGATGTCGCACCTGGCTTCGACTTCTTCATTCAAGTTTATTTGATTTTTGGCTAAACTGACAGTCACGCTCGGCGGTCGATTGACAATGTTAAGCTCGGAGGTAGCTTTATTCTGAGGTATTTCAGCAACGGGGGTGTTGATAGTTCTGTCAAATCCCCGACACTGACCGTAGTATTGATTAGCCGGAATGGTGGCCGAAACAGGCACTTTTCCCGAAATCAGAGAAACGCAAATACCGTTTTCACAATCGAAGCCGGTTTTACCGCTCAGGAGAGAATTTTCCACTGATCCAATAAAATTATCGGGCACTCGCTGGACTCCTTTTCCCCAAGTATTCTCCGTGAGCGACTTTTCGGTGGCGGCACTCAGACAGTTGGCTTGGTCGGTGCAAACCTTGATATCGGTTGGCGGTGAAATCAGATCATCATAAAGAGGGACGATATTCTGACCGGCCGGAGTTCGGATTAAACCGGCAAACCATTCCGAGGTGAGAGCGAATTTTAACCTGATATCCTCGCACTTATGCAGAGGAGATCCGCAAGCGGGAGTCCAAGAACCGTCACTTTGTTTCATCTGATACTCAAAGCCGTAATCGTAAGCATTACGATGATCACAGGAAATTCGAGTTTTTGTGTAACTGCAACGATCGATTGTCTGCGAGGCGGACTTCCAATCGGAGGCGCCGGCGTTATGAGTCGGTCGGCGACGAATTTCAAAGCCGGTCACACCGTTGCGATCGTCATTTAGGTGTATTCGACAAATATAATCTCCGGCATAGGCTTGGCCGTACTTATAGTTGGCGAAATTATCCGTTGGCAGAAAATCGATGTATTTTTTGCTGTCGTCAAAGTAATATTTTTGGTTATCGAGGCCGGTAATTTTGCCCGATTTGGTGTAATATCTGACGCTGGAAGCATATTTAAAGCTGATCGTGCTGAAAGATTCCCTGATCGGAGAAGGCAAATTGGCACTTTCGAACTTCCCTCCCGTTAAAGCCACTGCCAAATCGTTAGCCTTCTGACCGCAATCGGTCAGTTCGGCGCTATCGGCGGTGGTGATATCTTTTTTGATTAGACTGCGACGATCCCGATATTTTTCAATCAGACCGGCTTCTTGGGTTTCGTAGACTATTTCATTAATATTTTTGACGCCAATTGTAAATTTGGTGCAAACGGTACCCGGTCCGCTACCTTCGCCACTGTCCTCAAAAGTGCCACTTTTGATTTCCCTTCTGACGGTGTCGCAGGGAGAAACGGTCAGATTAACCGGCTCAATAGCCGATGTTACGGAATAGCTACTCCAAAAAATTGCGAGGAAAAAGAAGATCGCCAAATTTTTTGATTCAAGCTTAATCTTCATTATTTTTTTTCTTATTATTCAAATATATAAAACTACCCACAAGAATAAACAAAATAAACACAAATATCAAAATCCAATTTTTATTGTCTTCGAAGGCGATACTGTCCCCGATTTTTTTTAAAGTATTGTCAACTTTGCTACTTTTGTCGCTACCGCAGGGCAACAAAAATTCTTTCTCATCGATCAATCTCCCCTGCTTATCGGTTATCTTGCCTTTAAGCACCAAACACTCATTCGATTCAACTTTTTGATCCAAAGCAATAAAGCAACGCGTTTCTGGTCGGATATTGGCTTTTTGCTCCGCCGAATGAATTAAATTTCCGAGGGAATCTTTGAGCTCTAAGCTAACCGTTCCTTGGAAGATCCCATTCCAATTGGCGTTTTTCAGACAAAAAAATGGATAGTTTCCGCCTTGATCTTGAGCCAGAGCAATAAATCTAAAAACCCCCTTTGCTCTATTTTTAATGACAAAACGAATATTTGTCGTTGAAAGACTAGTATCGGTTTTAGCGGTTAACTTAAGATTGTAAACACTGTCCAGCTCGTTGGCGGTAAATTTATAGTTGGCTTTAAATCGTTCATTGGATTTCAAAAGTCTGCTCTCTTCCTTGCTGTCCAGCAAATTTTTATTGTCTGTCTGACCCCATCTGTAAAGCTCATAGTGCAGGCTGACTTTATTTTCTTTATTTTCGTTGACGATCGGGATTTCAACATTGATCGAATCATCTTCAAAACTGGGTACCACTTCCGGAGCGGGGGCCCGATAGGTGTATTCTAATCCTTGAATTTTAATTTCATTTTTATCGATAACGACGCCTTGACTTTCTTCCGATTCGTTTTCAATTTTAAAGTCATAAATTTTATTTGGAGCGCCGGCCAAAAGTGGAGTCCCGAAAAGTTCAAAATTTTGGTTGTTGATAACGGATAGAGAAATATAATAGCTACCGTTGGCTAAACTTGGCCAAGTTTTCCAATTGAGAGTGAATTCTTTTCGGTCGTTTTCTTTTAGATCAACTCCGTTGAGGACAAAAAATTCGTCAATTAAGAAATCCCCCTTTAAAGCGCCTTTTTCCTCTTTGTCTCTCTGCCAAATTTGAGCGAAGAGCCCCGTTTCGGGATAATGTCTAAAAAGATATGTTGGCGAGAGAAGGCAACGACTTTTTCCAGTCGTTCCTGTCGATTCTAGACAATTTTTTTTGAAATCCAAATAATTATTTTCAACTTCCGAAGTGAAGCTGAGAGTGCCTTTAATGTCAAGTCGTTCTCCCGCTTTGTAAGACTTTCGACTGTCTTCGCTGAAATCAATTTTAAATTGGTTGAACTGTCCGTTGAAAAAAGGTAGCGTCTCGGTAAATTCTCCTTCGAAAGTATTAGTGGCGATAACGCCTGAAGCATACTCTTCAATTTCTTTTTCAATTTCCGGTGTGAGTAAAGAAGGATCGGCATCTAAATCTTGAACGGTTTCCGCCGAAACGGAAAACCATTGAAGAGCCGAAATTCCCATAAAAAAAGCCCCCAAAGCTAAATTTTTTTTGTTTAATTTCATTTTTATTTTGATAAAACCTTCAAATATAAAATATCCGTTTTTATTTTAGAGCTTTCTAAAATAAAAGGCAAATTTTTTGATTTTTTTGGTTATTCCGATTGGGGAGCTTCCTCTATTTTGAGTTTAAAGCTTTTAATTTCTCCTTTCCTCCAAACTTTCAGTTCAATTTCTTGGCCGACTTCAAGCTCGGAAATAATTTTTACCAGACTGTTTTTCTCATCAATTTTTTTACCGTCAACTTCTAAAATAATGTCATTCTCGGCCAAACCGGCTTTATCGGCCGGCGATCCCGGGATAACGGCCAAATCGGTTAGTTGCTCGCCTCGAACAACCAAAGCGCCGTAGTCAAAAGGCAAATTGTTTCGCTCCTTGATTTCTTTATTAATGATAGCGTAGCGAACTCCAATGTACGGTTGAGAAATTTTTCCCTTTTCGGTAACGCTTTGAATGATATTTTTTACCGAATTGATAGGTATGGCAAAGCCTATATTCTGAGCTCCGGCCGCTATTGCAACATTGATGCCGATCACTTCCCCCTTTAAATTAATGAGCGGTCCGCCGGAATTGCCTTGATTGATGGCTGCGTCAGTTTGGATCAATTGATCCAGCTCTTCCGCTCCTCCGTTACCACCGGCAGTGATATTGCGGCTCAAGCCGGAAACGATTCCCTTGGAAACAGTGTTCCTAAATTCGCCCAGTGCGTTACCGATAGCAATGGCGGTTTGACCGATTTTAACTTTTGATGAATCTCCTAGCGCTACCGTTTCGAGCTCTTTAGCTCCTTCCCCCTCCTGAGGATTTTGAGGATCAATTTTTATTACGGCGACATCCGTGTTTCGCGCTCGGCCGAGTACTTTGGCGGAATATTTTTTTCCGTCGCTCAGAATAACAGTGTATTCGGCTTTGTCGTCAGAAACGACATGCTTGTTGGTGACGATCATGCCGTCTTTGGAAACAATAAAACCGGTTCCGCCACCTATCTCAACTTTTTCCGTTCCGCCGTTGTTATTGCCTCTACCGTTGGGGTTAGGCATCTCTTGACCGAAAAAATCATCAAAGAAGCCCGATCCGCCGTCAAAAAAAGGATCAAAGCCGAAAGGGTTGAAAGAGTATTGTTCAAATTTAGGCATATCTTTGCTAATAATAATGCTGACTACCGCTGGAGAGTATTTCTCGACGACGCTAACTGTCAAATCCTCTTCCTCCTGAAGGTTGGTTGAGAGAGGCGCCGAATTTAACAAATCTTTGGGTAAGGAGGAATTTTGGTTGCTTTTTTCAGTGGAGATGTTTTTTCTCTGAAAGCTCCAAAAGGGGAAGCTTTTTTCCCAACGAAATTCGAAACCAGTGAGCGTTAGAACTAAAAAAATAAGCAATAGTCCCAAGACCAAGCGAGCTAAAAAAGTGCCGTTATTTGACCCTAGAAAGCACTTTGTCGCAGAATTCTTTATTTTGGTCGGGGTTTTTCTAGCTTTTGTCGAAGCTGTTTTGTCTTTGATTTCTTCCATGTTTTTAAATTAACAATATTTAAATCTTTTTGCTTCATGCAAATTTGATGATAAACCATTTTTTATTTTCGGTAAACCGGGTCAAAAAGAGAAACGAAAGAGTCTTTTAAAAGTATTCATTTTAATAAAAAAGTCTTTTCAGATAAGCTTTTGCGGTTTTTTGGCTGTTTTTTCAAAAATCGCTTGACAAAATAATAATAAGTTATATAGTCTGGGGTTATTGCAGATTGGTATTTTACCAGTCTGTAATAATTTTTGGAGGGCAGATTTTTATACTAACCAAATGGGTAAGCGCATTTTTGCGAAATTCTTTGTGGCGGTGCCCTTGACTGCCTCAATTATTGTGAGCCCGGTTACGATTTCAAAAAGAGATCAAATCAATATACTGGATAGAGAGACCGTCCCGACTCAATATTACGAAGTGGAGGAGAAATTTAAACAAACCGAGTTGGATAAAGTTTCGTTTGAGGTTGACGGTGGTTTTTGGAAAAAAGAAGGAAATAATCAAGAAAAAAAGTCAAGTAAATTAAAAATTAAAGACAAAGAGGACTCCGGCGTAAAGGAAACGGAAATTATTCCGGTAGAAAAACAGGAGATTGGTGGTGAAAAGGCGCATTTGGAAAAAATTGAAAAAATGATTGGCAATTCGCCGATGGCCAAAATGATTCCTTATTTAGAGAAGCAAGATCCGATCACGGCCGCTTTTTTGGTTGCCATTGCTAAAAAAGAATCGAACTGGGGAAAAATTTCCCCCCGAACGAAAAGCGGTGAGTGTTTTAATTACTGGGGTTTCAAGGATCGTCGATTTAAATTCGTTGCCGGTCATAGTTGTTTTCCTTCGGCGGAAGTAGCGGTTGAGACAGTCGGTAAAAGGATCGACAATTTGGTTGCCAAAGGCAAAGATACTCCGGCCGAGATGGTTGTTTGGAAATGCGGTAGTGCTTGCGCCAAGGATGGCGGAGCCGGAAAATGGATTAGCGATGTTAATTTATACTTCAAACCGATTGTGGCTTCCGTAGCTCATTAGCAAAGGAAAAAATCGGGATTAGAAGAAGCGAAAGCGGGCTGTAGAGTCCGCTTTTTGCTTTATCTTGGGCAATGACTGTTTTTTTGAGCAATTCAAAAAGAGTTTTGCGATTGAATCTTGAGGACTGTTCTTTCTCGTGATTAAAAAAATAGGGAGAAATACCCAGTTTTTTTTGGGCCATTTGAGCATTCTCCGTTTCTTGCAGCAGAATCAAGCGATTAATTTTAAAGGCCAGCAGGCCGAGCAGGCCGAGAGCGATTTTAGTTTCGTCCGATTCTTGAATTTTCTGCTCTTTGGCAATTTTTTCAAGTAAATAGAGAGAAATTTTTATTTTGCCATCAATAACGGCATCAATAAATTGAAAAGAGTCGCGATTATCGTTTTTAGCTATCGAGACTTCCTTAAATAATTTGGTTTCAAGAAAATTTTTATTTTTTGTCGCTTTGATCAGAAACTCGTTTTTTCCGTCCAGCTCAAAGTAAAAATCAAAAATAATCATTGTTTGATCGTCAGATTGCTCCGCCGGAGGTAAAATTATATTGGCAATTTTTCCCCCCGCCTCTCGACATCGCGATCGAGAAAAAAATTCTTTCTCGCCGGAACCGTCCTTCTTATTCTTTTCATCCTCAATTTGAATTTTTAACACCATGATTCTGCCGTTTTGAAAAAGAGAGCTATTTTTTATCCTCGATGCAACATCAGTCAGAGAAACGGGATTTTTTTCCGAGTCTATCTCGAAATTTGAAATCTCCGTAAATCCTTCGTTCTCGGCTTGATTTACTAAATTTTTCCGGAATTTAGCCTTGTCGAATTTGTTTAAACCGTGCAAAAGAAAAAGCCTGCCCATTTTTTTATTTAGATATATCGAAAAGTTAGGGATGATTATTTTCGAGGAGTTTCAAAAACAGATCTTTTCTGAGAGACGGGAAAGCCTTTATCGCCCAATCGATTGAAAACTATTTTATGCGGACCTTCGAAAAATTCACGGATGAATTTGTCGAACATATTGATTCTGTACTCATATTCTTCGGTAGTGAAGGTGATAAATCGCAAATCTCGTCCAATCTCCGCTTCAAGTTCTCTGATAATTAATTCCAACTGATTTTTGTTTATTCCGTCGCCCACCACTAGCAAATCGGCTCGAGTTTTCAAATTGTTAGCCAACACGCCGGTTACCAAAATAAGTTTAATGTGGCCGTTTCTGGTAAGTTTTTCTAGCGATTTCAATTGAGGAAAAACGGTGCATTTTGAAACAATTCTTTTCAATTCCGGATAAAATTCGTTTTCCTGGTTAAGATAATAGACCGACTTGTTGAGCGACTTTCTTTTGCGGACGATTTCCGCCTTTATTAAAAGAGACAAATCGTTCTTTATTCTTCTTTTATCTATCTGCAATCGATCTTTAAGCTCGTCGGGAGAAACTTTGGTTATTGGATTGAGGATGAAAAACTTGATTAATCTGGCTAAACCTTCTCCTCCCAGCAGAATTTCAAGAAAATCGCTACCCATAGGTGGTTTTATAAAAACTTATAAATAAAAAAGCTGACTTTGTTAGCCAATAATATATAAGGATTTATTTAAGTTTTCGTCAAAAAGACTGATTCAAACTGAAAATAACTAGATTAAAAAGCCAATGGAAAAATGAGCTTGCCAGTATCCAAAGCATCAAAAATTTAAAATTTTGCTTCAGGTAGTTATTTTTAAAAATTAATTTAGCGGTTAACAGGCCGAGAAAAGAGAAGGCAAGATGTAAAAAAGGCAGACGAAAAAAATCAAACCAGTCTCGATTTTCTAGAGACCACGCCTCTGCCAAACCAAAAATCGGACCGATTATGACTACGGTGAAGAGAAGCATTTTTTTTTGGCTTGAGACCCTCCAAGCAAAAAATATTTTGATCAGTTCCTCGGTCAAAGCGGGTAAAAAGAGAAAAAAGGGCGATTTGGTCACTTCAATTTCGATTTTTTCGATTAAGAAAAGTTGGGTTGCCAGAGCGAGAAAATAGGCCAAAAATCCGGCGATTAAGGCACGGCCAAAAAGCGAAAAAGTCATCTTAAAAAGTTAAAACTTATTCCTCCTCTGATTTTTCGACGGAGGGCGCGGTCTTGGCGCCGGCGGTATTGACAGCCCAGGAAGGCTTCCAATCTTTAAGCTTTAAAGTCAATTGGAAAGCAAAATTCTCCGGCTCGACAAAGTTTGAAAGAGGTGAATCTACTTTTTCGAATAAAGATGACTTTTCAAGATTTTCTTTAAATTTGAGGAAGCCGTCCCTTTCTTTGGCCAACCCCAAGATTTTAATTGAACCGGGTTGGTCAACGGCCGTTTCAAGGCTATTAAGCACGATGCCTTTAGGGGTTAATTTTATTAGTTCTTCCAGCAGATTGCTGAATTTATAGTGTTTTTCCAGTGATTTTTCTATTTTGTTGGCGAAGACTCGAGATTCACGCGAATAATTATTTGATTTTTCCAGTTCATTCAATTTTTCACCGTATTTATCTATTGAAAGGGAGGTTTCTATGTCAATTTTCTTTCGTCGCATATCGAACAAAATCAGTCCTCCCAATACCCAAAGTAGCAAGAAAAGAAAAAAGGAGATCAGAAGAAATTTTTTTATGCTGGATCTGGTTGAGCGATAGCATAAATCTTCCTTGGCTAAACGAGGCAAAAGGTTGGGCGAAAATATTTTGTGATTAATTTTTTTGTTGTTCTGTTTTTCCATCTGATGAGTATTAAAAAATATCTTCGAATTTTCTTAAAGCGAGGCCGATAGCAATGTTAAATTCTTCATTGTCCTGATCTTCTAAGGGATATTTTTTAGGCCAAATGGATTTATCCCAGGGCGATTGCCAACGAACATTCAGACCGGTTTCTTTGGCCAAAAAACGATCAAATCCGCTCCACTTTCCGGGTATTTCGGCGGTAAGAAGAATCTTTTTAATGTCCTTGCCAGTTTTGTCTTTATAAAAGGAAACGGCGCTTCCGATCTCTCGACGGAGTGAAGAGAAAACGAGGCCGGTTGTTTCTATTAACTTTTGACCCAATTCGACACTTTCATTCCAACCTATTTTTTTTCTGAATTGTTCCGCCTCCGCAACTTTAATGGAAAAGACTCGACTGATGGAGTTGTCAAAGCTTTCGCTGGAGGCTTCAGAAATAGTGCTAAGGTGAATTATTTCCGAATCGAAAACAATAATGTGAGTGTAATGTTCTTTTAAATTCAAAATGATAATGGGCTCATCGGAAAAAAGATCGGTATCTTTGAAGGCCAGAGCTCGGCACAGAGCGACTGACTCAGGTTCTACCACCAGACAAGTAAGTCCGAACTCACGAAAAATTGCTATTTTTTCTTCAATTATATTTTGAGGGGTGGCTGCCAAAAGTACGGAAATTTTGTTTGGTCCCTCTTCTTTAATTATTTCCCAAGCCAAATGAACTTTATCGATAGGCAAAGGAATATTACTTTCCGCCTCCCAGCGGATTGCTTCCTCGATTTCGCTTTCGTTCATTTTTGGCATCTGAACTGTTCTAAAAAAGGCGTACTCTTCATTTATATTTGTAATTATTTGGTGGCCCCGAGGGGCGTTAGGGAAAACTTCAAGTTTCAGCTTCTCAAGCTTGCGAAAAAATTCCTCTTTATTTTTGACCACACCATTCTCCACCGTGCCGGGAGATAGTTCTATTTTGCCTATCCGACTGATTTTCCAGTCGTTTTTTTTACCGGTTATTTCTACCAATCGCAAATGTAAGTTCGTCAAATGGAGAGACCAACTTCGAGCTAATTCTTTTTTAAACGGATCAAAAAACTGGAGCATTTTTTATTTTGAGTTATTTTAGCTTTTTTGATTTTAAAATGATTTTTGTTTTTTTAAAAACTTATTTTTTTATTTGATTCAAAATTTTTTCTACGGAAAAAGCGTTATATTGGCCGACATCATAGATAAATTTAAGGCGGGGCTTGCTTTTCGTTTGAAGTTTTTTGGCTAGAAGATTTTGAACTTCCGGCGTTATTTTATCCAAAAGCTTCTGAGTTTGCGCTCGAAATTTTTCCGGAATAACTAAAAAATAGACTTGAGCGGTGCGTAAATCTCGACTGGTTTCAACCTTGGAAAGGCTGACGATCCGATTCTCTGCTTCGCTCACGCGAGCAAAAATTTCTTTTTTTAACAAAATATTATTCAATTCACTCAATATCAGAGCGTTAATTCGATTGATTCTGTCGTATGGTCGTTTTTGGTTCGAGTTGCTTCTTATCATAAGTTGCTTTTTTCTTTTTTTTATAATTTAATGAATTTGAAATTAACTCAAATATAATCGAGATTAAAGTTTAAGCAAATAAATTATTAGACTATGGCACATAGAAAAGCTGGTGGTTCGACTCGTTTGGGTCGTGATAGTATATCCAAAAGGCTTGGAGTAAAAATTTTTGGCGATCAAAAAGTGGAAACGGGAAATGTTATTATTAAGCAAAGAGGTCTCAAATATCAGCCCGGTAAAAATGTTTCTTTAGGGGGAGATGACACTATTTACGCTATGAAAACCGGAATGGTGAAATTCACTCGTCGAATGAAAAAAGGTTTTGATGGTCGTCTGAAAAGAGTCTCCGTTGTTTCTGTAGAAGAGAAATAGAAATATTCAGTTATTGTTTAAATTTTTTTTCAAATCAAGATCAAATTGTAAAAAATAAAAAATAAAAAATGAACAAAAACTTGGTTTTAATTGCTTTAGGAGCGGTTGCGGTTGTCGGGGTGATTTTGGCAATTCTTATCTTTTTTTTCAGGCAAAAACCTACCGATCCCAATGTCGATAAAATTGTTATTTGGGGGGTCTGGGACGAGGCGGAAGTGTATGATAATTTTATTTCCGAATTTCAGAAAACACATAAAAATGTTAAAGAAATAGAATATAAAAAATTTGCTTGCAATAAGTCCGAATGTCTTGATTACATGGATCAAGTAAAGGAAGGGTTGGCGGCCGGATCCGGACCGGATATTTTTATGATTAATAATACTTGGGTGCCGGCGCATAAAGACAAAATGATTTCTTTGGACTCGGTGAATGATGAGTTGGTGAAGAAAGAGCAACCGAAAATTATGACTCTCAGAGAATACGGAGAAACATTTTTTCCTGTCGCTAAAAAGGATCTAACCTTCAAGGATTCGGACGGAGTGGAAAGAATTTACGGTTTTCCTCTTTATATGGACAACCTGGCCGTTTTCTACAATCGGGATCTTTTCAGTTTGGCGGGAATGTCGCCTCCTCCAAGTAACTGGACATGGCAAGAGTTTGAAAATAAGATTTTAAGCTTTGACGCTTATGTTCAAAAAACTACTTTGATTGATGAGATGGGCAATATCAAGAAGGCGGGGGCGGCCATTGGCTATGGTCAGAATGTCAGTCGTTCACCGGATATTTTAGCGGTTTTGATGATGCAGATGGGAAGTCAGATTGTCAACGAGGAATGGGAATCGGTAATGGATAATCAGTCGGCCGGAGTGGACGGTAACAGTTTTTCACCGGGAGCAACCGCTCTTGACTTTTTTACTAAATTCTCCGATCGCAATCAGCCTTTTTACTGTTGGAACAAGGAAATGCATAATTCAATAGACGCTTTTATCGCTAACGATGTTGGAATGATGATAAATTATTCTAATCAAATCGCGGTGATAAAGAAAAAAGCGCCGAACATTAATTTTGGTATCGCGCCTTTGCCTCAGATTTCCAATGAAACAAGGAGAGTTAATCTTGCTTCTTACTGGGCTTTTTCCGTCTCTCGACAAGCTACGGGTCAAAAAGCGATTGAATGTTTTAATTTCTTGAAATTCTTAACCGAAAAGGAACAATCGAAGCAGTACGCAGAGAATACGGGTCGAGTTTCGGCCCGAATAGATGTGGCTGAAGAGCAAAAAGAGGACCCCTGGTTGGGCTTTTTTGCTGAGCAGGCCGTCTCGGCTTCAAGCTTTAAGCAGGCGAACAACGCTCGGATAGGAGTAATTCTGACTGACGCTATCAACTCAATTGTTGATAAGGGAAAATCACCGGCAGATGCCTCTCAAGGGGCTTCACAGCTAATTTCTGAAGAGGGCTATAGCCTAAAAAAGAAACTTAATCCCTTGGAAAGTTTTGATTACTAATAACAAAAATTAATTAAGAAATAATTTTAAAAAATGGAAAACAAAAAATTGATTATTTTGCTGTCATCGCTAGTAGTTGTCTTCGGTCTAGGCTTTATGGGCATGACAATCTATTCGTTGGGCCTAAAAAACGGTCAAGAATCAATCGGTCAAAATCAAGCAGCGACTCCTCGTGATGGAGTAGCTCCCGTTGTGGGCCAAGAAGCAATCGGAGCAACGAATTCGGGCGAGCCGATGTTTGTGACGGATAAAGAAAAACAACCTGAAGTTATGACCGGCCAGATTGACTCGATAGAGGGGGGGAAAATGGTTCTTAAACAGATCGCATCAATCGATTTGAAATATGAAATCAAGAAGGAAGATGTCGGAGAAATTATTATGATGGAAAAAAATCCCAGTTTTAATCAAGAAAAAGCTCAGAAAGCTCAAGCAGAAATGATGAAACTTCTTCCGCCGGCACCGGCTAACTCGACGCCACCGGCGCCAAGTCCTGAGCAAATCGCGAATAATAACAGTGCAAGCGCCCAACCGGAAATTTCAGATGAAGCAAAAAAGAAAATGGCGGAATTTCAAAATGATCCGGAATTGAAAATGTTCAATGAAGTTAAAGCTTCCTGGAGCGATCTTGAACAAGGTATGCAAATAAATTTAATCACCGAAAAGGACGGTAAAAGGAAACTTACGATTTTTTCGGAAGACTTTCCGATGGGGCCAACGGGAGACTCAATACCCGTTCCCGAGACTTCCGGCTCGGCTAATCCTTCGTCGGTAAATCCAAGTTCTCGATAAGGGGAAAAGCGAATTTTTTTTAATTTTTTTCGTATAATTTTCCAAGATCTAAGATCTAACAACCAAGATCCAGCCAACCATGATAAACAAATATACACTCGCTCTTCTCACAACCTGCATCTTCTTACTAACAGTATCACATATCCATGCCTGGATCGAGCCGACAACCCTTCCTCCCGGCAATAATATCTTTGCTCCCCTAAACACTTCCTCTTTCGGCCAAAGCAAGATCGGCGGACTGATATTAAACATCGGAAACGCCGCACACGGTTTAATCGTCAGATACGGATTAGTGGGTATCGGTACAGACAGTCCCGAATCTAAACTGGATGTCAGAGGAGAAACCAAAACGGATAGCTTGGGAGTAAGGGGTAACGCCAATGTGGGAGGTAAAGTAACCAGTACCGGCTTGGAAGTCAATTCAACAACTAACGGAGTTTTGTTTCCCCGAATGACTACTGCTCAAAGAGATGCGATTGCTAACAAAGCAGAAGGATTGCTTATTTACAATACGGACACTAAAGAATTTAATCTTTATTCTAATTCTAGTTGGAAGAATGTCGGTGGAAGTGATATTTGGAAAAAGAATGGTAACAGTGCTTACTACAATGATGGGAATGTAGGAATCGGGACTAACGGTCCCGTCTCAAAACTGGATGTTAGAGGCAAAGCTTTATTCACTCGTGACGGAGTGGGAGAATGTTGCGGAAACGATGCAACCGTTATGATCGGTGAGAACACGGCCAGCACCGGTAAAAGATCTTCAATCTCTTTTCATAACGGAGGCCGACACGAAGGCACTTTCGAATTAGCTCCCGACGGAGAAAGAAGATTTCGCATGTATGATAACCAAGGAGCAAGAATGGGATTGGAAACTACAGGAAATGTTAAATCGGGAGGTAATATTTCTTTTAACAGTGTTATCTCCACTCCTGGTCGGATGCATATTGATGGTCAAGAAGATCTCTATATTCTAAACAAAGGAACTACTCGTGTTAGTCGTGCCTGGGGCGGAACGGGAAACCTTTCGGTTGAGGGAAGTCTGTGCGTTGGTGGTGAATGTCGAGCTGGTTGG
>CALFZX010000033.1 GCA_937952315.1 uncultured bacterium | reverse complement strand
CTGGCCTCACAAATCGGCTCTCAACTCGTCGGCGTTCTTTATGTTCTGGATGAACCGTCCATCGGTCTTCATTCCAGAGACAACGAAAGATTGCTGCAAACTTTGCTACAGCTGCGCGACCTGGGCAACACTCTCATTGTCATCGAACACGATGAAGAAACCATGCGCAACGCCGATTACTTGGTGGACATCGGACCGGCTGCCGGCAAGGCAGGTGGGGAAGTGGTCGCCGAAGGATCGCTCGACGATTTTTTGGCCAACGAAAAATCTCTAACGGCTCGCTATCTCAAGGGCGAACTGCGCATCGAAGTGCCGACAAGTCGACGCAATCTCAAAAATCGCAGACTAATCACTATCAAACATGCGGAGGAACATAATCTAAAAAACCTAACTGTCAGCTTTCCGCTCGGCGTTTTAACTTGTGTCACCGGCGTCAGCGGCAGTGGTAAGTCCACCCTAATTGAAGATATTCTATACAAAGCGGCCTCTCAAAAAATCATGCGCTCACTGGAAAAACCGGGCAAGCACAAGGAGATTATCGGACTGGAACATCTGAAAAAGGTTATCATGATCGACCAATCTCCCATCGGCCGCACTCCGCGCTCCAATCCGGCCACCTACACCGGTCTTTTCACTCCCATTCGAAAAATTTTCTCCATGACCAAGGAGGCGCGCGCCAAGGCCTACACACCGGGACGCTTTTCCTTCAATGTGACCGGCGGCCGTTGCGATAACTGCAAGGGGGAGGGTTTCATCAAAGTTGAAATGCAATTCATGCCCGATGTCTACTTGCCGTGCGACGTCTGCAAAGGCCAACGCTACAACAGCGAAACTCTCAAAGTCCGCTACAAAGAAAAAAATATCGCCGAAGTTTTGGCGATGACCGTCAGCGAAGCCAAAGAATTTTTCAAAAATTTCAAAGAGATCCACGAACCTTTAAAAGTTTTAGAGGAAGTGGGCCTCGGCTACATCAACCTCGGTCAATCGGCCACCACACTTTCCGGCGGCGAAGCGCAACGCATCAAGCTCGCCTCGGAGCTTAGCCGACGGGGCAGGGGGGAAACGCTTTATATTCTGGACGAACCGACTACCGGACTTCATTTCGAAGATATCAAAAAACTGTTGGCCGTTCTCAACCGATTGGTCGACGCCGGCAACACCGTCATCGTCATCGAGCACAATTTGGATGTCATCAAAACAGCCGACTATATTGTCGACCTCGGACCGGAGGGCGGAGCGGGCGGAGGCAAAATCGTAGCCGCCGGCACCCCTGAAGATATTATGCGACACCCAACCAGTTTCACGGGAAAATTTCTGTGGGAGGCATTGAATTAAAAAAATCTTTGAAGCTGGAATAATATTTTTCTATTTGATTGTGGAGACAAGCTCAACACCAGTTTCTTTGATTTCGCGAATAAAAGAATCTTCTTTTTCAAAATCTTGGGGGCTAAAGCCAACAGGCTCTATGGTTAAGCCTTCATCTTTAATTCTTTTTAACCAAAGATACTGCATGGCGGAAAATGAGTCTTTGAATTTAGGAGAGATTATACAGAGATCGATATCGCTCCACTTTTTTTGATTTCCTCGGCTAAAAGAACCAAAAAGAATAACTTTCTGAATGGGCAGTTTATCCCGCTTCAAAACCTTCACAAAAGCTTTTATCTCTTTTCTCACTTTTTGGGGAATTGCTTTTTCAACCATAAATAAATTTTTTTAGCGATATTTAAATAGTTGCTTGTGTACTCTTTGGTGCATCTTCTATAGAACTCAAGCTTTACACTATCGTAACGACTGGATATGTTGAAACTGTTAATAATTCTTAAATTGTCAATACACTCCTTGCTTACATTAATTTTAGACATTTTAGCCAATTTGGCTAAGTCATGGGAATAGGGAGCTACCTTCTTCGTTCTCGCGACCACTAATCCTTTTAATATTTTCTCTAAAGCTAAATGACAAAAAAATAAGCAAGAATCATATCTTCTATTTTCAAAAAGAATTATGGCTGTTTTCCAATCTTTGTTGGAAGTCAGCTTCCAATAATTGATTTGCTCTTTAAAGTCAAAACCTTTCATACTATTTTTTTATCTTTATCGTTAATTTAACATGGGAAATGAAAAAAATAAAGAAAATATTATTGGAAGGAGTACAAGTATCGTTTTATAATATTTGTAATAAAGACAGGCGGAGGCAAAATCGTAGCCGCCGGCACCCCTGAAGATATTATGCGACACCCAACCAGTTT
>CALFZX010000032.1 GCA_937952315.1 uncultured bacterium | reverse complement strand
TGCGGAGGTTATGAGATAACTGTGAAAAAACCGGCCGTTTATCTTTATCCGGAAAAGAGTTCTCAAATCAGCGTTTCTTTGGATATAAACGGAGAGATAGTCGCCAGTGAGCCGAAATACCCCAAAGGTGGTTGGTCGGTGAAGGCAGAGCCGACGGGTTTGATTGACGGTCGTTATGATTATCTATTCTACGAAAATACTCTTAACAAAATCGAAATTCCCGAAGAAGGATGGAGCGTAAAATATACGGATTTAGCCGGTTGGTTTGACCAAAACTTACCCAAAATCGGTCTAAACGACAAAGAAAAAAACCAGTTTAAAGAATATTGGCTGAACGAACTGAAGCCGGCGAATTTTTATGAGATTAAGCTGTTAAGCGATCGATTTTTGGCGGAGAATATGCAATTGAAGGTTGATCCCAAGCCGGATACGATTATTCGTAGAAATTTCATTTTCAAACCGGTTGCGGAAAAGACTGAATTAAATTCACCAACCATTTTCGTTCCTGAGAGAAACGGCTTTACGGTTATTGAGTGGGGCGGAGTGGAAATCGAATAATTTTTTTTCGTTGCGCATCCAGTTGTTTGGTGCTAGAAATAGAGTCAAAAATGGTTTTGGTAAGTCTTAAATTTTTCTATGGTAATTTTTCCTCGTCATACGACCGACAACGCGAGAGATTATCGCTTGCAAAGATTCGGTGAAATATTGCCGGGAGCGCTCTGCTGGGGAGTGATTTTTCTCTCGATACTGCTCTCGTTCTTTTTACCGATAGTGGCGGCTGTGTTTATAATTTTTTACGATCTTTTTTGGTTGACTCGAGTTCTGATTCTTTCGGTTCTGACTATTATTGCTTACAGAAAGTTAGCCAAAAATCAAAAAATTGATTGGCTCAAAAAAGTCAAAAAGATCAAAGAAGAAGATGGTCTGAGTGTCTCCAATGTTTATCATCTGATTATTATACCCTATGTCAATGAAGAATTGTTTGTACTCGAACCGACAATTGAATCGATAAAAAATTCAAATTATCCGAATGATAGAATTATTATTTCCATGTCCTCGGAAAAAAGAGCGGGAGCGGAAGCCCATCGAAGTCAGGAAGAATTAAAAAAGAAATATGGTAGCGAATTTGCCGGTTTTTTAACGGCGGTCCACCCGGACAACTTACCGGGAGAAATGAAGGCAAAGAGTTCAAACGCCAATTGGGCTTTGAATAATGCACTAAAATTCTTAAAAAAGCAAAAAATAGAGACAAGACAAGTGATTGTTTCTAATTTTGATTGCGATACTCGACCCCACCAAGAATATTTTGCCTGTGTTTCCTATCATTACATTAAAAATAAGGATCGTTTCAGAGCCAGCTATCAGCCTCTTCCAATGTTTAATAATAATATTTGGGACACCAACATGGTTGTAAGAACGGTGTCACTCGGTACTTCTTTTTGGCATATGATTGAGAGTGTTCGACATGAGAGGCTGGTGACTTTCTCCTCCCACTCGATGAGCCTTGTCGCCTTACTCGATGTAGGCAGGTGGCAAAGTGACATAATCTCGGAAGATTCGGCAATTTTTTGGCAAT
>CALFZX010000031.1 GCA_937952315.1 uncultured bacterium | reverse complement strand
AAGATGTAATCAATATTCTCGACAGGACCAAAGAGCTAAACGATTTTCAGGATGTCACCCCTATGGGTTTGGCCAATTTAGCTTTGGATTTGGTTGGTGAGGAAAGAGTAGTCGGCAGTATTCTTAGAAAAGTTGTTCGAATGATGCAAAACTAAGCTTAATTTAACTATATGCAACTGCCCAAAATTCTCGCCGTAGTTGGACCAACCGCCTGCGGTAAAACCAAATTGGGGGTTTCTTTGGCTTCAGATTTTAACGGGGAGATAATTTCCGCTGATTCAAGACAAATATATCGTCACCTCGATCTTTGCACCGGAAAGGATAAAGATGATTATTTTATTGGGAAAAAAAATATTCCCTATCATTTAATTGATATTCTGGAACCTCGCAAGGAATTTAGCTCCGCCGATTTTCAAAAAAAAGCCTACCAAGCAATCGGCGAAATTCTGGACCGAAAAAAAATACCTGTTCTAGTTGGGGGAAGTCCTTTTTATGTTTATTCCGTCACTAACGGTTGGAATTTCCCTCGACTAAATCACGATCCAAAAATTAAAGCTCAAATCAGAAAAATGAGCCTGGAAGATAAGCAAGACGCTCTCAGAAAAATCGATCCCATTGCCTATTCAAAAATTGATCGCAACAATCCACGCAGACTGGAAAGAGCCTTAGAGATATGTCTTGTTTCCGGAAAAAAATTTGAAGATTTTAAGCCTAAAGCTAAACCGAGATTTAGCGTTCTCCTACTGGGTAAAATTTATTCATTGGAAGTAATCAAAAAAAGAGTGGCTCAACGGCTGAAAGAAAGATTCTCCGCCGGAATGATTGAAGAAGTGGACGCGGTTTTAAAGAACAAAAAAGCTTCCGCGGGGGATCTTGAAAGAATGGGGCTTGAGCCGAGATTTATTTCCTATTACTTGCAAGGTCGTATCAACCATAAAGAGTTGGAGGATCTTCTCCTTAAAAATATAGTCAGCTTTGCCAAAAGACAGATTACTTGGTTTAAAAAAGATCCAAAAATTAACTGGGTAACCACAAAAACGGAAGCAAAAAAATTAGCACGAGCTTTTCTGAAAAAAAATTAGACTTTTCTTTTCTTTTCGCTCACCCAAAAACTGCCGAAATATTTTTTGAACATCAAACGAGTCATTGCGTCCATGGCGGGCGGAGCGGTAATGAAAAGAGCCGTCAAAGGCATAAACAAAGATTCAAAGCCAAACATTAAATTTTTGAACCAACCGTATTTTTTAGCTCTTCTCGGAGTAATAAAGAAAGAGAGAATAGCTGAACAAACGATGCCGACCATAGCCAATCGCATCAAGAACTGGGTAATCAGAGGCAAATTATGCGCTAAAACCA
>CALFZX010000030.1 GCA_937952315.1 uncultured bacterium | reverse complement strand
TTGGAGGTAGCTATATATCGAATGCGGCTCCAACTAATGGCATGATAGTTCAAGGCAATCTTGGCGTCGGAACAACTGCTCCCGGAGTCAAGATGGACGTTTCCGGTGGCGCTATACGAACCAATAACCAACTGATTTCGACCGTGGCGACGGGAACAGCACCTTTAGCCGTTTCTTCCACCACGGCCGTTTCCAATTTAAATGCCGATCTGCTTGATGGCCAACACGCCAGTGCTTTTGCCACTTCCGACACAGTGGTGCGACTTTCCGCCGTAAGATATTACTCTTCAACAACCACTTGGAACAAACCGGCCGGTCTTTCTTATGTGATTGTCGAGGTTTGGGGAGGAGGAGGGGGAGGGTACGGAGCGGAGGGTGATGAATATAATAATATATATTGTTATTACCCTGGAACTGGCGGGGGAACCTCTAGTTTTGGTAGTTTTCTCTCAGCGACGGGTGGCTCTGGATATGGTTCTGGCGGGACTGGCTCGGGGGGAAATATTAATTTAACGGGCGGAACTTCTTTGGCAGGCGTTGGCGGAAGTTCTCCAAGGGGAGGAACTGGAGGCATTTCTCCCGGAGGAGGAGGGGCAAGCAACTCATCCTCATGTTATTCTGGTGGTGGTGGTGGCTATTCCCAAGAAATGCTCCTATCCTCAAGTCTCTCCGCCTCTCACACTGCAACAGTGGGAGCTGGGGGTGGCGCTGGGAGTGGAGGTTTTTCCGGGGCGGCCGGCGCCGTGGCTGTCTATGAATACACCACCGTCACTTCAGGGACCGACCTTGCAGAAAACTATCCAGTTAAAGATCCAACCATCAGTGCGGGAGAAATTGTGACTTTTGACGCAGTCAACCCAATCGGCATCAAACGGGCGGAGCAGGGAGACAAAGCGCCAATGGCTGGGATCATTGCCACGAAGCCAGGACTTGTGCTTTCCGATGATCAAAAAGACACAACAGGACAAAGGCCGGTAGCTTTAGCGGGAAGAGTGCCGACTAAAGTTAACCTTGAAGGTGGAGAAATAAAAATCGGAGATCGTATAACTATCTCTTCCGTTCCTGGTGTCGGACGTAAAGCAAATTCATTTGAGCCAAGCGTCGGAGTGGCTCTGGAAGGATATGCTGGGGGAGAGCAAATGATTACGGTTTCAATTGATCTAAACCCAGGAATTGATGTGAATGAACTTAAAAATCAAATTTTCGAAACGGATATGAATAATGCCGATGAAAGAAGCAAGGAAAACCAACAAATTCTGAGTTACGGCCTTAACGAATTAATGCTTATGACTCCCAAGCAATACACCCAAATCAGCACATTCTTGCAAAACGGCACTTTGGTTCAAGACAGAAACAAAACTCAAGAAACTTTCGGCTTTATCGCTCAAGAAATGTATCAATTGATTCCGCAAGTGGTCAAGAAGCCCAAAGAGGGAAGTGACGGACTTTGGGAAATCGATTACAGCAAAATTGTGCCGATTGTTGTCAAGAGCGTTCAAGAACAACAAGCCGAAATCACCAGTCAAAAGTTAGAAGTTGAAAGTTTAACAGTTGAAATGGATAATACAAAATTACAAGTTGCAGGCATTGACACTCGATTGGCAACCATTGAAGCGAGCAATACGGCTCAGGAAACAACGCTCCAAGAATTGGAGAGGAAACTGGCGGAGTTGGAGGAAGGATCTTTGATGATGGTTGATGGATCTTCGACTGAGGAAGAAATTTTCTCCCCCTCAGCTGAGGGGGAGTACCCCGAAGGGGGGAGGGGGTTGGAAACGGACGGTATTATTGACCCCTCTGCCTCGTCATCGGATTCCTCGGCACCTCCCCTCGACGAGGGGAGGAAAATCGATGGAATCACCGCCCTGTCCATTTCCGAACAATTGCAAGGCGAGGTGCTCGCCAATCTCAATGTTGAAAATCTGACTGTCATTGAAAATGTCATTGTGGCGGGAGATATCAAGGTGGAAGGACATATACAATTAGGGAACGATTCAATCGGGAAGGCGAAAATTGTGGCCGGAGCCACAAAAGTGCACATAACTTTCACCAAACCTTATCTCTACCAGCCGATAATTACCGCCACTCAGATGGATTTCATCGCCGGTCAATACAAAGTATCTGAAGTGACCACGGAGGGCTTTACAATTGAAATTAGCGAGGCTCAAACGGAAGACATAATGTTCAGCTGGCACGCCTTCGCTTCAGAGGAGGGAAAGGTTTTTATGAGCGATGGAACGAATGAGGAAATTGGGATTAAAAACGCAATTCCCCTGTTTCCGGCAATGGAATAAGGGGACAAAAAAACTTATTTGTTCAAATGAAAATAAAATATTTTATTCTTATTTCAATAATCCTTTTGAGGAAAAAGATAAAAGACAAGAACAGGGCGGACCCACGGGTCCACCCCCTACGGAAGATCATCCAATGATTTAAGACGATGACAAACAATTGACAGGTATATACTTTGTGTATATAAAGTATATACTAATTTATTAATAAAAAATTATGAATTCGGCTGTTATTAACATTAAAACTGACCCCAAAGTAAAACTTAAAGCTCAAAAGGTGGCCGCCAGAATGGGCCTGAGTTTAAGTGGAATGCTTAATGGCTATTTAAGACAGTTGATAAAAACTGAAACTGTTCATTTTTCTCTCAAGAAAGAAGAGCAACCTTCCGAATGGCTGATTCAAAGCATCAAAGATGCTCGGGCGGAGGTGGCGCGAGGAGACTATTACAGTTTTGATAATGTTAAAGATTCATTGGATTTCTTGGAAAGCAGAATAAGTAAATCAAAGAAATAAAACAAGAATGATAATCGATTATAGCAAAAAATTAATCAAAGAATTTGATAAAATGCCGACGAAATTACAGCAGAAATTTAGGGAAAGACTTTTGTTGTTTCTCGAAAATCCAGGACATCCGCTATTGAGAAATCATTCTTTAACGGGTGAGCTGATGGGATTAAGAAGTATTAATGTGACGGGAGATATTCGCGCTCTATACCAAGAATCAGGTGAGGACAAGGTAATCTTTATGACTATCGGCAGTCATAGTCAGCTGTATCAATAGGGGAATGCAGGGGCGGGTTGAGACCCGCCTGATCTTGGTTCATGGATCTTAGATCTTGGAATGAAATGGAGAATGGAGAATGGGGAATGACACACTCCCCGCCTTGCAGGCAGATCCCTCTCCCACCTCCGCTGACGCTTCGGTCGACAAGCAAGAGGGAATTGGCACAGAAGAAATGGAAAATGGGAAACGTGCGGACAAATAATTATTTGCCCCATACTATAAAAAATTTGCCAAAATATTATACTACGGTATAATATTCTCGTAATAATTAAACGGTCATTTTTATGATTAAAAAGAGATATCTGCATTCCTCCATCGAGGAAGATCTCAAAAACAAAATGGTTTTCTTGGGAGGGCCGAGGCAGGTAGGGAAGACCACTCTTTCAAAAGAAATAGGAAAAGAAGGTTTTAAAACCTTCAGTTATTTTAATTGGGATAGCCGGCAGGACAGAGACAGTATTATAAAAAATCAATTTCCGTCCGAAGCGAAATTGCTAATTTTCGATGAAATTCATAAGTATAAAAATTGGAAAAATTACCTCAAGGGGGAGTTTGATAAAAATAAAGAAAAATATTCTATTTTAGCGACGGGCAGTGCCCGACTGAATGTTTACAGAAAAGGAGGGGATTCTCTGATGGGTAGATACCACTATTACAGATTGCACCCTTTTTCATTGAGAGAGCTTTTAGTTAAAGATAAAATCTCCCTGAAGGCGGGGAAAGAGCCGACTTTCTTAAACGAAAAAGGAAGCGGAGGGATTTTAAAAGACCTTTTTACTTTTGGAGGTTTTCCGGAGCCCTTTTCCAAGAAAAATCGAAGAACTTTGAGGAGATTTCATAATGAAAGATTGGAATTGCTGGTAAAAGAAGATATTCGTGATTTGGAGGGGATTAGAGACTTATCCGCTTTGCAGATTTTGGTCGAGATTTTACCGGAAAAGGTTGGCTCTTTGTTTTCTATAAATTCAATCAAAGAAGATTTGGGTGTGACACACAAGACCGCCTCTGCTTGGATGGATGTACTGGAAAGGTTCTATTATCATTTTAGAATATATCCTTTTGCAACCAATAAAATTCGTTCTTTGCGTAAAGAACCGAAACTGTATCTTTGGGATTGGTCTCAAGTTAAAGACGAAGGCCGAAGATTTGAAAATTTAGTAGCCTCTCATCTGCTTAAAACCGTCGATTATTTATATGACAGAGAGGGGATCAAAGCAGACATTTCGTTTTTGAGAGATGTTGACCAAAGAGAAGTGGATTTTTTAGTTTCGATTAACAAAAAACCGTGGATGGCAGTGGAAACAAAAACTTCTTTTGACGGAACGCTTTCAAAAAATCTACTTTACTTTATGAAAAAGATCCAGCCACCATTTGTCTATCAAGTAGTCAAAGAAGAGGGAATTGATTTCACAAGAGCAGGAGTTCGTGTTATTAGTGCGAATAAATTTTTGAGCGGTCTAATTTAAACAAATATTTTGAAAATTAAGAATTAAGAATTAAGAATTAAGAATTATATCTTTAAGCTAAAAAATTTTTCGGGAGTAATTTCTCTTTTTATTACTGATTTCTTTCGTAGTGACGATTTGCCGGTTTCGAATTTTCATTTTCAAAATGGATTGACGCTGAATCAGATCTTTTATTTCAGCTTATTTTTGTTCTCTGCCGGGTGGCTGATCAAGAAAGCGTCTAGTCGCTAAAGATTTGTTCGCAGATTTAGGTTTTGTTTGAACTAAAAAATGACTAAAATTGAAGTTAAAATAATATTCGGAGTGCTCCTGGCCAAGATTGTTCTTTCCGGGCTAGCTTTCTGGACTATTTGGACCGGCAGTTTTTGGATCGTGGCTATTTTTGCGATTTTTATCGCCCTGGATTTGGTTGACGGGCGAATTATAGGAGAAAAGAACCGCCTTTGGGATACTATCGGAGATCGAGTTTTTGCCTATTCGTGCTTTTTAGCCTTTATGATCTTTAAAGAGACTCTCTTTCCCACGATAATTTTGATTTGGCTTTTTTTGGCAAAAGACGCTCTGGTTCTTATTTTTTCTTCTCAAAGACGAATAAAAACAGTCGAATCAAATAATTTTGATCGTTTGACGATTTTGGCCACGGCCGTTTATTTTTTAATGACGGTGGTTGGAGTTGAGGGGGCAGAGATGGCAATATTTTTTGGAGCAAATTTAATTTTAATTTTTTTGCAAGCTTTTATGAAGCTGAAAAAAATAAATTCAAAAAAAATAAAAAAGGCTTAATAAAGATAAAAAAAGGCTATTTTTTTGTAAATTAAAAATTTAAAAAAAGATCAATTAAGCCGGTCTAACGAATTTTAGAATCAATGGGAGAATAATTTAAGAAAAAACAAATTTTCTTAAAAATGATTGATTTTCCAGGTATTATCTTCTTCCATAGCGCGATTACGGAATTTAAGATTCGATCAACGGGGATTAAAAAAGCATTTGTGGAAAAGTTGTGGAAAAAATTAAGAAAAAAAGCTTTTAAAAACTATGGTCGATTTCGGTCTATTCATAGCAGATAAATAAAAGTTTTCCACATTCAACATTACATTTTTCCGTAGCTTTTCCCAAAAATTTGTCAAAGAAAAAAATATTTCTATAATTCATCCCGTAAGCTAAAACAAATATAAAAACAAAGCGGTTCTTAAAAAGACCAGCAAGCACATTAAAGCAAAAAGACAAAAGAATTAAAAATTTTGGCAAAGTCAAAATGAGAGGATCTTTTACTTCAAATTAAAGTTTAATTTCCTCTCGCTTTGACGAGAAGGAGAGGCCATCGGGCTTCGCAAAAACAAAACAGCAAAAAGCACCTTACTAATATTTAAAAAGATTTCGTTAAGGAGGATGAAATCAACAAATCCTAGAATAAAAGAACTTTTATTAATTTAAAAAAATTAATTTAAAAATTCTTTTTTTAGGTAAAACTTTTCAGATTTTACCAAAAAATAAAAGTGTAAAATTTGAAGGTGTTTTTTTGATTCCCCCGGACCGGAGGGCGCCAAAAGCGATAGAATCAGTCTATCTCTTCTGATGCCTTCTGTCTGGGGGAAGCACCCCCCCAGCTCACAAATTATTTTTTAGGGGCATATTGGCGGGGGTGTTTTTTATTTGGGGGAAAAGTAGCAAGTAGCAAGGAGCAAGTAGCAAGGAGCAAGTTACAAGGGACAAGCGCAAGGGACAAGCGCAAGAAGGGGCAAGAATAGCACTACATTTTTTTAATCAGTCCAAAGATAATTTTAGATATTTCCATGGAGAGAAAAGACAGTTCTTTAAAAGTTTCATTGGAGATATATTTTAGTTCAAACGCAATTGTTAGCATTGAGCGTACTTCACCGCAGGAGCCTCTCGCGATATAAAGAAATTTTCTGAAGTCTCTATTGCTTCCCCTCTCAAAACCTTCAGCAATATTATTAGAAATGGAAATAGATGCTCTCTGTATTTGATCTCTAAACCCGAAATCCCTACACAAATTAAAATTTGAATACACTGACAGAGCAAGTTTCTCTGCTTTTTGCCAAGCTATAATATCTTCAAACTTCTTAAAAGACATAATTAATAAAGTTATTAATCAGACTATTAAAGCTTTAAATATCAAAAATTTTTTTTAAGCAAGAAACTGGTTACAAGGGATATATAGATAAGGAAACCATTAGTAGTTTTTCTTTTACCCCTTGCTACTTGTACCTTGTACCTTGAAACTTGCTACTTATTCCTTTACGCATTCCAAGATCCAAGATCTACGAACCATGATCGGGCGGGTCTCGACCCGCTCCTGTATACCCCTTGCCTCTCTTCTAAAAACATTCTATTATGAAGGTAAATAATTAATCAAAAATAAAATGAAAATAAAAATAATTGTGCTTTCAGCCATCGTCGGATCACTAGTCTCCTTTAATGGGGCCAAAGCGCATTCTCTTGACAGTGTTGAGCAACAAGTGATTGACCTTATCAACGAATACAGGAAGGAAAATAAACTGACCGAATTAAAGCCGACCAAATCGGTGCAGGAGGCGGCGGAGTTTATGGCGGAAGATTTTGCTAATCATCCGGACGATCCCAACCTGCATATTCATATCGATAGCACCGGTCGGGCGCCGGAAGAAAGAAGCAGAGACTTCGGTTTTTATTTTTTGACTGAAAATACCGGTTGGGGATATACCACGGCGGAGGGAATTTTTGAAGCGTGGAAAGCTTCCGAGGGGCATAGAGAGAACATGCTGGCTAAGGGTGCCAGAACTATCGGGCTTGGTCGTTATTACAAAGCCGGTGCGACTAAGGCGGGGGTATTGGCTGAATGGTTTTGGGTAATGGATACCAGTGATGAAGGAGTGGAGAGGTTAAAAGGAAATACACTCAAGAGTAGCGAGTTTATTGGCGGTAAAAGTTATAAAAGACTACAAGTGAGAATCACCAAGAAAAAAAATGGCAAAATAAAAAATTCCAAAGGCTCGTTGGTTAAAGTCTTTGATGCCAGTTCCGGCAGATTGATCGACCAAGATTTAACCGATAAAAAGGGGCTAGCCTCGGTTTTTACCGCTCTTAATCCCGGGAAAGTAAAAGTCAGAGTTTACAAATACAAATGGAGTAAAAAATCTTCCAAAGCAACTAAAAAATTCACTTGGAAAAAGGGAGCGAAGAAAAAGATTGGAATTTAGAGCTTATCGCCGATTTTTCCCGTTATCGAGCGAAGTTTGTTTACTGATTGTTTTAAGATCTCGACTGTGCGGTCGAGGTCTTCTTTTCTGGTTAAATGGCTGAGGGAGAAGCGAAGACTACTGTGAGCTTCCGGATGGCTGCAACCGATGCTCAGGAGGACATGGGAGGGTTCCAGCGATTCGCTGGAGCAGGCCGATCCGGTTGAACAGGCAATACCGGATTGAGAAAGGAGGAGAAGCAAACTTTCCCCTTCAACACCCTTAAAACTTATATTCAAATTGTTGGCGATTCTTCCCTCCATTGAGCCATTTATTTGAATCTTTTTTATTTTTCTTTCGAGCTGATTTTTCAAGTGATTTCGCAAAGCTAAAACTTTTTTGGTGCGAAAAGATTGACTCTTGGAAATTTCTTCAATGGCCGCTCCCATACCGACAATGCCGGTAACATTATGAGTACCGGCGCGCAAATTAAATTCCTGATCACCGCCTTGCTGAATTTTTTTGATAATAACGCCCTTTCTTACACCAAGCAAGCCAATCCCTTTTGGCCCGTAAATTTTATGTCCGGACATAGAGAAAAGGTCCAAACCGATTTTTCTAGCATTATAATTTAGATAGTTCACGCCCTGGGTGAGATCGCTGTGAAAATAAAGAGGAAGAGCTTCCCGATCCTCCAGACCGGCTTTTTCTTTTCTTTTGAGGGAGAGATCCCTTAGTGAAAGGCCAATGCTTTCAAGATCGTTTATCGTGCCGATTTCATTGTTGACGGCCATAACGGAAACCAAAACGGTATTCTCTTGGATTGAATCAATGATTTTTTTTGGATTGACGATGCCGTCTTTATCGGGTTGAACAAATGAGGCTTCCGCCAAGCCACAGGTGACAAGATCTTTCACGCTGTTGAGCAGACAATGATGTTCGTAACCGGTGGTGACGATGTGGGGAACAAAATTATCGGGTGTTTTTATTCTTCCGATATATCGCTTATTGTAGCTAATTATCGCATTTATAATTCCTTTAACGGTGAGGTTGTTGCTTTCGGTAGCGCCGGAAGTAAAAATAATTTCTTCCGGTTCGACGGAAAAATGTTCAGCCAATCTTTGACGAGATTTTTCAACCCCTTCGGCCGAGTCGCGACCGAAAAGATGAAGAGACATCGGATTGCCGAACAGCTCTGACCAATAAGGCTCCATCGATTTCTTGACTTTAGGATCAAGAGGGGTAGTGGCCGCATAGTCAAGATAAATTTTTTGCATAGAAATAAAATATATTGAATTATGTTCAAAGTGTAGCGGAGAAAAAAGGATTTTTCAAATGGACAAGGGGAATACAGGGGCGGGTCGATACCCGCCCGATCATGGTTCGTAGATCTTGGAATGTATAAAGGGACAAGGGACAAGGGACAAGGGACAAGGGACAAGGGACAAGGGACAAGGGACAAGGAAACCGTTAGTAGCTTTTTTTTGCTACTTGCAACTTGCTCCTTTTTTTGACAAAAACAGATCTTGTCTTTAGGATTACTTGACGGTCGAAAAAGAACGGATTTTAAAAATTCGTTCCGTACTTTAAAAAACCAATCACAAGAGAGGAGGTGTAAAAATGGAAGAAAACAAGAAAAACACCTCCGAAACGGAAGAGAACAAAGGTCGGAAAAACGAGGTTGAAGAATATGAAGAAGACGAAGAGGAAGATCTTTTTGTTGAGGAAGAGGAAGACTACAATGAGGAAGGAAATGCTTGGGAGAACGCCAAAGAATGGTTTCAGGACAACCTGAGAGTCATTCTTTCCGTTATAATCGTGGTTTTGATTGCCGTTGGAATCTACAACTACTCTAGCAAACCAGCCGAGGAAGATCAAAATCGAATCGACGCCTTGATCGGAGAAAGTGAGGTGGCGCTCGAGGAGGAACAGGCTCCGAAGGAAGAAATCAATGTCAAGGAGAAGGATGAGGCGGACAGTCAGGTAGTAGTGAAGGAGGAAGGAGCTGAGAGTGAAGTAAAAGTTGAAGAAAAAAAGGCGGAAGAACCAAAAGCCGAAGAGCCCGTAGAGACGCCAAAAGACCCGACAGAAGTCAAGCCCGAAGTGAAAACGGAACCCAAAGTGGAACCTAAGGTAGAGAAAAATGTTGAAGGCTTCCATGTTTCGGCCATCAAGGGAGACGGTCTGACTCATTTAGCCAGAAAAGCCGTTCAGGAGTATCTTGCTCAGAACCCGGACGCTTCGATCACCAAGGAGCACAAGATTTATCTTGAGGATTACCTTCGTAAGAATGTCGCCTCCGGTAAAATCAAAGAGGGCGATGTTCGAGTTTTTTCGGAGAAATTAATGTCCGATGCCCTCAGCAAAGCTAAAAACCTCACTCCGGCTCAATTGGAAAACTTAAAACGCTATAGCGCCAGAGTTTCCAATCTTTAGTTCGATTCCGTTTTCGGAAGTCAGTGTTTAGCACTTTAAGTTTTTTCATATCTCCTCTAGTCGATTTCAACGCAAATCGGCAGAGAACAGAAGCCCCTTGGATTTTTATTCAGGGGGCTTTTGTGTTCTATAGATTTTTTAAGTTAGATTTAAGAAAAATTTAAGAAACCAGGAATATAAAAAAGGCATTGAAAATTAATTTAATTCAATGCATCGAAAAAAGACAAAAAATCGGGTAAAAAAATGGGCTTTAGTTTTTTGGCTCGGACTTTTAGTGTCAATTTTTTCAGAAGAAATCCCGCTTGCTTATTGTGACGATAAATCGCTTATAGAGAGAAATATCGCTATATTAAACGCGATGCCGGATCCGGTTGGAGATGATAGGGCTCGATTGCCTGAGGGGGAGCGGGTAGAGCTTTTTAACTTTAGCGACGAAACGGTTAGTCTGGCCGGCTGGGTTTTGTATGATTCGGATAACAAAAACGAGCTTTTTTTGACTGCTGAGAATATTTTTCCTCAGATGGATTTTCCCTTGCTTCGTCCGGGAGAAAAATTGACGGTCTTTCGAGACGGGGATTCCGATTTTTCGCTTGATGATGAAAAAGATTCGATAAGGTTATTTTCCGGACCGATGGAGATGGAAGGAAAATTACAATCAGAACTAAATTATAATGGAGGAGAGGAAGGGAAAGCGGTATCGGCAGAAAGACCGGGGGAGATAAAACTGTCTTTGGAGCAAGAAAATGAAGTAATCACTGCCAATAATATTTTTCAGGAAGAGATCGCAGGAAAAAATAAGGTCAATAAAAATATAATTTTAGAAAAAAAGGAGCAAAAAAAACAGGAGGATGATTCTTCCGAAAAAAAACAAGCCAAGAATGTAAAAACTAGCTCGGGAACAGATCAAAAAAGAGAAAATGAAATTTTAAATAAAGTTGGAAAAACAGCTTCTTCGGGAATAGATCGACCAAAGAACTTTATTGCCGGCATAAAAATGCCGGATAAAAAAGATTTTATTACTCGCGCAAAAGAATTTTTTGGAGGATTCTCCCTGAAACTTTTTTTGATTGCTTGGCTGTCGTTGGCGGGAGCAATTTTTTTGACAAGAAGAATTTTAAAAATTTAAAAACAATTTTTTGACGAGCTTCTTTCCATTGAGCTTATTGGCATTTTTTTATCATAAAATTTGACAGCTTTTTAAGCTTTGTTAAAATAAAAATAGTTACTTCAAAGAATTCAAAATCAAACAAAAAAGTGGGACGAAAAAAGATAGATAAAAACTACAAAAAAGAGCGTTTAAATTTGGCCAAAGATTCGGTCAGGATTAAATTTGGCGCTCGCGGGATGAGCATTCTGCGAAAAAAGAATTTGCAAGAGAACGAAAAACAGCGGGAGATTATTCTTTTCCTGATAGAAAGCGGTTTTAAACAGCGAGAAGTGGCTAATCTGGCCAAAAAGAGTCCGGAGCTGGTTAGCTACATTCTGAACAAAAAAGAGAAGAGAAAAACTCCCAAGATGATGTTTTTTGATGAACGCTGGATTGAGGAGGAAGAAGAGGAGGAATTGGGAAGAACAAGGAACAAGAGTCGGGAGGATGAAATACTGGACGATTTTAACGGGAAAAATTTGGCGGAGAACAGCGTGAAGATGAGTAAAAACTTGAACGAAAAGGAGAGCGAGAATGCAACCGAAAAACAAAATAATTACTTGGCTGAAAAGGAAAATAGGATTGTTGACGCAAATAATATTATTCAAAATATTGTTGTCGGTGGATCCGTTGCTGAAAAAAATCCTGTTGGTGTAGGGGAGGAGCAATCGACAGAAAAAAAGCTTAATTTATTGATTGACAGCGAGGAAAATTTAAAGGCGATCCGGCCGGAGGGATCTGCGACTGAAGGAGATGCTATACCGATAAAAATTGTTGAGAAAGAGGAAGCAAAAAAAGAATTAATTGAGAAGAAAGATGAAATCGAGGAGTTCACGACGGAAGCAGTTGCTCAAGTTGAGTCAAAAGTTCCAGACGAGACTCCCGCTTCGATTAAAGTTCTTGAGGTTGAGGCGGATAAAATCCAAGTCGATCCCAATCCGGAAAGCGCAGATAAGCCTTCATTTTGGCAAAGATTCGAAAAAATAAGAAGGCCGGCCTTGCTCCCGACGCTGGCTACAGTCTCAACCATCCTGGCGATTTTGTTGACTTCCTTCACGCTACTTTATCATGTTGGAGAAAAGAAAGATCGCGTCGCAATGAATAAGGCTTTCTCTGACAAGATTAAAGAAGCTATTTTTGGGGGTGATCTGGCAGGAAATCTACAGAATGCCAAAGTGCTTGACGATTCTCATCAACATTCGGCGGAGACTTTGGCGGAACACGATAGTCTAAAGGGAGCGGGGACGATTGACACAAAAGAAGAAATTGAAGATTTAGTAGTCAATGGAGATTTAAAAAAGGGATCCGTCGATGATATCCAAATCAAAGCTGATTCGCATACTCATACGGGTAAAACTGTTTCCGAAATTGACGTTTCGGCCGATACCAATCTTAAAGGCGATCACGGTATTTCCGTGGACAATGATACGCTTAATTTGAGCAAACTAACACGGGATTGGAATCAAACCGGTAAATACGATATTGTTTTAAATGACAAAGATAGCGAATTGAAAATTCTTGAATCGAACGGATCAGCCTATGGCACAATAGATGTGGGCGATATTTCTGAAAATTCAACTTACACGGTGAGCGGACCGAGCGGAGACATTCTAACTTCGACTCAATTTGAGGAGGCGCTAAACCCGACTTACGTTAATGTGACAGGCGACACGATGACTGGAAATTTGAATGTGCTGGCGGATTTGGGGATTGGCACGACGAGCCCGAGCAACCAACTTTCAATTATTGGTTCTGCCGATATTTCGCATAGATTAGGGATAAA
>CALFZX010000029.1 GCA_937952315.1 uncultured bacterium | reverse complement strand
CGAAGATGGAAAATGGCGAAACCGCCAAAGTCATCAATCCGACCGAGCCGAAAAAGGGGAAATAGATACGGAAAAATTGTAATAATTTCCGATTCGCTAATTTTCGGTTTATAATGAACGAGTTAGTATTTTAAAATAAAAAAATTAAAAAATGTTATTTCTCAATAGGGTTAAGGGGGCTCCCCTACTTCCTATTCTTTTTTTGGTTGACTCAATCTTATTGGGAGTGAGTCTTGTTTTGATATTTGATAAAAAAATAAATCCCCCTACCGAAAATTTGTCTGCCAGCTCTGATTCATCTTCAACGGAGAACCTGATTGAAAATAAATCAATTATTGAAAACATAAGCTTAAGCGATATTTCCCCGCGCGAGAAAGATTCATATCTAAAAATAGAGCCGGAGCGTCTTGAGAGAACGGACAAATTTTTTTATCTCGGACAAACGATGAAAAGTGATGAGCTGGTTGATAATAAAGTTGCTCTTTTGGAAGAAAATAATGGCTATTCAGAAAAAATTAATCAGAAAGAAAATCTTAAAATTATCGGTCGAGAAGGAATGAAATCTTTATCCGAATTAACCTTGGAAAATTCAGCTGTTAACTCATCGAGTGGCCAAACCAATCCTGAAAATAACCAGATTGCTGTAAATTCAAAAAAGCTTGAAGAAAATAACATTCTCAATATTGCAGTTCATCCCGAAAAAGCTCCGGAAGATGTGGCTACTGAGATAAAAACAATCAAAGACAGTATTCCTCAAGAAGTTGCCATCTCCTTGACCCAACCAATTGACAGTGAGAAAAACACTAACCAGCTCGAGTCAATTAATGATAGAAATAAACCGCAGGCGATAAGCGAAGACGCTCAGAAACCCATTTCACAACAAGACAGTTTTACTATCGATCAAGAAGTTCGAGACACTATTTCAATTTTTGGAATTGGTGAAGTTGGAGATTCAATACTCGGTTTTTTTAAAGAAACTTGGTTTTCCGCCGAAGCAACTTTTGAGAAAAAAGTGAATTTTTTGGATAAAATCAATTTTAATAAGCCGATAACTTTAAACCGGAATATGGCCGGGGAAGCAAAACTAATTGCCGGAACAAAGCAAGCTCGTATAACTTTTGATAAAGATTTTTTCGCTCAAAAACTTGTTATCACGATTGCACCGATGAGCTTTGTCGATGGCAAGCATAAAATAACAAATGTGTCTTCAGAAGGATTCGATATAGAACTGGAGAAAGAGCAGACAACCGATTTGGTTTTCTCCTGGCACGCCTTCGAACAGGAAAATGAGACTGATTTGATAGAGTAAGCACCCTTTGTTCTTGAAAATCAAGTTTGACAAATTTTGAATTTCATAAAAACAACCTATAATCTATACAAATAGTAAATTATCGCCATGCACCCAAAAAAAATCGATCGAAAAAAACAAAAAAAAATTTTTCTGTCCTGCACTTTTGGATCCATTATGGTCCTTCTCTGCCTATCACTGCTAAGCATCACGCCTGTCTTCGCCAAATCCAAAAGTCAAAAAGTAAGCAATTACGCCGGTCTTGATCCTGTCTATTCACCGAATGAAAAATACATTACCTATGTGCATAGAAACGATGACGGATCTGAAGGTTATCTCTATCGTAAAAAAAATAAAATAAAAGACAAGAGCCGAGGCAAAGTTATCAATTCATTCAAATCCGCCTCTCCCGTCTATTCACCGG
>CALFZX010000028.1 GCA_937952315.1 uncultured bacterium | reverse complement strand
TTTTTTCGCCTAAAAATTAAAAAGTTAAGAATAAAAAAATCCCATGCAAGTTGTTAGAGTGATTTCTTTCTATTTTTGGATGTTTTTGTTTAGCCGCTTTATTCGGCCGGTTTTGGCTTGTTCGGGATAAAAGAAATCGAGAAAAAAATCCGACAGACCAAAACCGACCTCAACCGAGGCCGGTTTTTAGTTTAGGGAGGGGAAATCAGTACCTTAAAAAATTAACCAAAAAATCAAAGAAGATCGAAAAGAGGATCGAAGAGGAGAAAAAGCATGGAAAAGTTGGTTTTTGTGGCGCACGAAAGAGACTCTTTCGCCATTAAAGTGTTGGACATTCTGAGAAAACAGGGCTATGAAACGAAGGCAATCGACGCCGGTTTTGCGGGAGAGAAGGATATCGCTATTTTTTCTCTGAACGGTAACGGACATAAAGTCCATTTTCCCAATCGGCATTCTCGTCTGGCGGCGCATCGTCTGCTTGAATCGGGAGTGGTGCCGGAATGGGCTTCGACAACGCCGTATCTGGCTTGTGTAAGAGAGCACTCGAATGATAAATTAAAGAAGAATATTAGGAACTCGGTTGATCAAATTACTTTTCTTTATGAAGAGTGGTTTGCCGGAATTCGCGGTTGCGCTTGTCCGTGGGGTTGTGAGCCTAAAGGCTATTCAGTTGAAGCTTTCAGCGAGTGGGAGAGTAAATTTTTTGGGGGGAAAGATAAAGCTTTCTCCAATGAGAACAAAAAATTTCTCAGAAAACTTGATGCTCTAAATCGAGAGTGCTTGCTTGAGGCGGTGAAAAGAGTTGGAAATGAAAAATTAAAGATGGTTTCCGCTTTCTGCATTCACGCCAATAGCGATCGAAGCCAAGTGCTTAACAGTCTTGACGATCAGGCGAAAAAAGCTTTTGTGAAATTTATTGAGAGCTCTCCGATTGATTCGATCAAGATTATGACTTTCGCGCCGGAGGATCTAAAAACGCTGGAAGATTATGAGATGTTGGATATCGTTCTGCCCGCTTTGCAAAATAAGCCGGAAGAGCTAAAGAAAAACTGGGAACTTAGTTTGGATTTAGCCCAAAAAAGCGAAAAAATCAAACTGATTTCCGTGAAGGAGCTTTTCTCTTCGGTGGAAAAAGTTGAAAAGGCAAAAAAGGAAGCGATAGTCCGAGCGGAAAAAATGTATTTTGAGATCAAGAAAAATGAACCGCCGATTTTCAAAATGCTTTCGGAGCAGGAAAAAAGACTGAGATTGCGTTCAGAGGCGATTACTTATCTTTTGATGACGGAAAAATTCGCCAATTCGATTTATCTTGGTTTCGAGGTCCATGCGGACTATTGGCGAACGGGAGAGCTTTATCGTTACGGGGAAAGTTTTTTACCGGTCTTGATGGCTCCTTCATTTTTGCGTCAACATTACGGCTCCTGGGCGATTAGTAAGAAAAGAAGAGCCGAATTTAAAAAATTTTTGGTTAATTAAAAAAATAAAAGACGAGAACATTCTCGTCTTTTTTTGTTGAAACTTATTTTATTTGGAGCGTTCCGGATAAAAGAGTTCGAAGGCTCTTTTTTTAGTGACTATTTTTTTTGAATCACCGAAAAAAGCGTACTTGAGAACTCTGGAATAAGCTTCTCTATTCCAAGGATCCTCAAACATGCTGGCGAATTCAAAATTCAATTGATAAATCTGAGCATCCAGTCCGGCCCGATCGCGACAGTTATAGCAATAAGTGTGAAAAGGGCTAATACCAAGATCATAACCGGCAGTGGATACGGAAAAAAAACGAGCTTTGCCTTCCTCGCATTGACACTTGCCTTTGCGAGGTAAAGTTTTCCCTCTGGCTCTGACCTCTTGGATTCTTGCCACCAACCTTTCATATCGAGAATTTTGCATCCCCGTCACGACCCAAGAAAGATATTGTGGTCCACCCGGAATAAACATCAGTTGTTCAACCGTTTTGCCCTTGTGCCTTCCAAACCAAAGCTCATAGCCCGGACCTTTCTTCATTTTGGAACCTCCCTTGTAAAGATCTTGAAAACAAAGCATAAAAACATGATAAAATCTTTTGGGCAAGGAAAACGGTTAGTGTCGTACAATATTTTTTAATTCTTTTCTTGTTTTTTGTTCTCTTCTTCCTTCCCTCCTCCTCTTTTTGATGCTAAAATTAAAAATATTTTTAATTCAATCTCTTGATACCCAAAATCAAAAATAATGGACGATGGTTTCTTGTTGTCGCCCTGATCGTCGGTCTGGTGTTGCGTATGAAAGATATTTTTCAAAGAGATTTTTGGTATGATGAAGCGTTCACCGGCATTGCCGTGCGGGAAAGTTTTTCCGGTTTGCTTTCAATGATCCGCCAGGATGTTCATCCCCCGCTTTATTATTTTAGTTTGAAAATTTTTGCCGGATTCTTTGATTACAGTGTGTTCGGCATCAGATTCTGGTCTTTGCTTTTTGGAGCGGCTTCGATTGTCGCCGTTTTTTATTTGAGTAAAAAGCTTTTTGGAGCGAGAGCGGCCGTTTTCGCTTCTTTTGTGACGGCCGTTTCCCCTTTCGCCGTCCAATATTCCGCGGAGGGCCGAATGTACGCCATGTTTGTCTTCTTTGTTCTGATTGCAGTATATTTTTTTGTGATTGGATTGCAGGAAAAAAAATCGAACGGATTTTTGTGGGCCGGATTTTTTGTCGGTTTGTCTGCCTTGACTCATTATATGGGCTTAATAATGCTGCCAATTTTTTATTTAGCGTATCTTGGCTGGAAAATAATGGAAGAAAAAATACTGGAAAACAGCATTAGCAGAGAATCATTTCAAAAATTATTGAAAAGTTTTTTGCCGGAGAAAAAACTGATTTTAGGGTTGATAATTTTCGGACTAATTTTTGCTTTTTGGCTGCCCAATTTTATTTTTCACCTGGGAAAATCAAAAAATAGCAATTTGGATTGGATAAAACCGACGAATTTCGGCGATATTCCCGTCAATGTTCAAATGTTTGTTTTTGGTACACCGATCGGAGAAATGTCGGCCGGTATGCCTTCTCCCAATGAGATTGAGGGCGTCAACTGGCTTTCGCTTAGTGTGCTCTTTACAATTTTTTTGACGGGACTTTTTGTTTGGTCACTTGGGCGGGAGAAAAAAAGAAAAGAAATTTTTTTAGTCTGGATTTTTTCTTTGGGTTTTATGATAGAGATTTGGGCTCTTTCTCTTCTGGGTAAAAATTTCTTTGTGGCTCGCTATTTGATGTCTGCCGGCTTTTTCATTTTTATTTTAATCGGCTATTGGCTTTCAAAGATGCGGTTGCTATACTTGGCGGTGACTTTAGCTGTCTATTTTTCAATTTCTTTTTTGGCGGTCGATGTCGGTTATTCCAAAGGTTGGAACAAATTTCAGGCGGAGGCGCAAAAATATTCAGATTATAATTTCTATGTTTTGAACTCCTTTGATTATGTGATTGCTAAGTACTATTGGGGAGCGAATCGATTAATTTTGTATAATTTGGATTGGCCTATTTATAATCCCGATTATTGGGCGGCTATAGGCAAAACTTTAAAGCGAACGGAGAAATTTTCCGATTTGAAAAAGGCGGAAAAATCTCTGATAATTTCTAACGGTCCCCTGCCCCAAGAAAAAAAACCGGACCCCGAGTATGACTCAGATGATTGGGAAATTTTCAGTCAGTATGATAATATTTTTATTTATCGGTTAAAGAAATAATTTTTTACTTAAAAAAATGAGAGAAAGATTCGGCTATGCTTCCGAAAAAAAATCCAATGAGGAGAATCGATTTTTAATTTCCGCCTTGGAAAAAATGGAAAAAAACAAAGACAGATTGAACGAAATTGATATGAATAAATTCAGAGAGATGTACACGGATAAATTTGTGGATATCGATCTCGAATATATTAAAGACAAAGAAGAAGAGTTCGAGGAAGAAGCTTTGCCTTCGAAAAAAGAAGCGGAGAATCGGGGAAAAATTATGGAGGCGCTGACCATTCTCAACCTGCCTCTTTGGATGGGAGAAAATGTAACGGCGCGCAAGGCTTCGCGTTTTGATGACATTCGCAACAAGATTGATGCGGTTGTTGAAATTGATCAAGAAACAAGTCGTGAAGTTATGGCTTTGGCCGTTGATGTGACGCATGTTTCCGGCCTTGAAAGAGGCGTCGACCGCCTAGGAAAAAATTTGGAGAAAAAATTGCGCAGCATCAAAAAAGAAATCGATAACGGTCGATTGGGAACGATAAAATATTTTGAGAGTGGTGACGGAACTTTTCAAGGTAAGCTTTCTCAAATCCCGAGAGTAGTCGTCGGAATCGACACAAAAACCTTGAGAGAAATAGTGGAAATTTGGTTGGGCGATCGGGAGGAAGAAATGAAAAATCATCCCGTCGCCTTTCAAATCATTGAGGAGATCGAGATGCAACTGGAAACATTTTTAGCTTATGCTCGAGAGATAAAGCAGACAAAAGTTCAAAAAGCGCTGGAGCGTCAGCTGAAAATTTTGCAGAAAATCCGGGAAGATAAAATGGAAAATCTCGATGAAACGAAATCTAATTTTGAATATCGAGAGAAAGACAGAGCTTTCAAAGAACTAAAATTGGGAATGGGAAATTTTAGAAATCTTTAGGTTGTGTTGTCGTTGTCTTTCTCTTTATTGTCTTTTTCTTCTTCGCTCGAATTGTCGTTGGCATTTTTATTGCTCGAATTGTCGTTGGCATTTATATTGTCATTTCGAGGAGTGGCGTCGGGGAGGTCTCCTTCTCCGGGATCTTCTTGTGTTTTTTTATTTATCTTCTCGGCCTCTTCCTTACTATGAATATTGGGACTGCTCGTTTCAAAA
>CALFZX010000027.1 GCA_937952315.1 uncultured bacterium | reverse complement strand
TCATATTTTGCACCAAAATCTTCTGCCAGCTTACGTCCAATGTCCTCGTTTAAGTCACAAACTGTTTTAATTTTTATTTCCTTTGGTAAAGCCCCCGCTCTTTTACGACCGATTAACCCGGCCCCAATAATTGCTATATTAATCATTTGATTTTATTATTTTTGTAAATTGAAAATCGTCTATACGTCTGAGCGTGAGAAAATCGGTATCTTCTTTGATTTTTTTTATAAATTCATCGGACCTCCAGTCATCCCTGTAATTAATAAATTTACCAGTAATTCCGTCAGATTGGTCACTGACTAAAAAATTAAAAAAATTAATCAAATCTTCCATTGAACCCCATTTTTCCGGAGCAGATTCGCATTTTTCGTCCTGCCACATTCCGGTTTTATGCGCTCCGGGAGCAATTATATTCACATCCACTTCCGGATTTTCAATCGCGAGATTTTCCGTAAAACGAATCAGGGCGGTCTTACTCAAGCTGTAAGCCATGTGGTCTTTTCGACCGTTTGCGCCGCCGCCACCGCTAAAATTTATTATCTTCCCTCTTTTTGCCAATCTTAGTTGTGGCAGTAAGTAGTAACAAGTGTAAATTGTTCCCCACATTGAAATATCAATTGATCGCCTCAATTCATCAATTTTAGAATCCATAAAGGATTGGGTCGGCCAGAGAACGGCCGCAGAGTTAATCAGAATGTCAATCTCACCAATGTCCTTTGACGCCGCCCTCACTTCATCCTCTTTACTAACATCAACTTTTCGAAAAAACAGGTTTTTCCCTTTGCTGCCAAGATTTTTTTTGTAACCCAAAAATTTTTCCTCATCTCGAGACCAAATTATCACTGTATGCCCGGCAGCAATTAAAGACCGAGTAATCTCGCAGCCGATTCCTCCCGTTCCCCCAGTTATCAATATTTTCTTAGTCATCATTTTTAGATTTTAGAATTTTCGATTTAGGCAAGAACCGAAACTTAATAATTGTTCCCAACCACTTACTCACATCCCGCCTCAAACGCACTTTTTTGCCGTCTTTAATTCCTCGAGAATCATATTTTATTGGAATTTCAAGCGGCAAATATCCCAATCGAACGAATTTAGCCACTATTTCCCAATCTAACTCAAAGTAGCTACCGACCAGATCCACCTTATTATACAAATCTCGAGTAAAAATCTTGTACATTGTCGTCGGGTCCGAAATGTTAGTTCCGTAAAGAATATTAAAAAATTTATGCAAACCGATCCCTCCGAAATTCATCAAATAGGCGTACAGCCTTTCTTTACCATGAAATTTTCTGATCATATGAACTTTATCCCCATTTTCATTCAAATGCCTTGAGCCGAGAACAAACTTAGCCTTACCCTCAACAAACGGCTTGAGCAATTTATGGTAATCGTTAACATCATATTCTAAATCCGCATCTTGAATCGCTAGGATTTCCCCCGTTGAATGTTTCAGCCCAACCCGAACGGCGTAGCCCTTGCCTTGGGGTTTCTTTCGCAGTATCAACTTGCAATCAGGATGTTTTTTGCAGAAATTTTTTACTATTTCTCGGCTCTTATCCCGACTATTGTCCTCAACAATGACTATTTCTTTTTCTATATTTTGAATTTTTAAATCGTAGATTTTTTCAAGAAGTTCTTTAACCGTCTTTTCTTCGTTGTAAACGGGAATAATGATCGATAACTTTTTCATCTAAAAATTTTCCAAATAATTAAAAATTGGATTTTGAAAATCCTTTTTTAAAGTCTAAAGATAAAAAATATTAGAAGCAAAAAAAAGAGACCGAATAAATTCGATCTCTATAGATTAGTTAGAAAAGTACTAAA
>CALFZX010000026.1 GCA_937952315.1 uncultured bacterium | reverse complement strand
GCTTCTACTTTAAGAAATAGATCTTTTAGCTTTTCCAAGGCCAACTTATTTTCGCCATTACTTAATAATTGGTAGCTGATAGCCAAATCGTTCAGCCAGCCATCGCGATTTGTTTCTTCCTTGATATCACCCCTCGAAAAATCTTTAGCGATAACAGTAATTAGACTCTTGATCGAACTGACAATTTCAAATTCAAGACTGGCTTCATCGAAAACATTTTGATCACTCAATCGGACTACTTTAAGTTCTCGTTTGCCCACTTCTAGTTTGGACAAATCCAAAGCGCCTTCAATTCTTTTACCGTCCAACCGCAATTCACTTGTTTCATTATCTGAACAAAATTTTGATTGCCAGAACTCAATTTCGGGTTGAATTGTTTTCCAATTTAAAATTTTTTCACCTTTATCGAGATTTTTAAATTTAATTGTTCCGCTGTATTTTTCAGCAATAATTTCCGCCTCGACCTCCCCAAGACTTTTTGCTTTTAACTGTAACTGGATATCCAAGGATACACCCGGTCCGATCTCTTTCTCTAGCTCAATTTTATTTCTTTTACCTTCCCCAAGCGTCCAAAGAGCTATTCTCGTTTTCTCTTCCTGATAACCTTTTAGCTTTAGCGTTATTTTTTCTTTGTCAAAGTTATCAGCCAAGAGCATTTCCGCATAAGCTAACTTCTTTTTATTATTTTCCCCGCTCTCGATCAAAAAACTTTCCGGTATGCTTTGGTTTTTAAGAGAAATAAGCCTTCCCAAGCTGTCTTCGATTATTATATCCACTAAGCCGGAAAGGCCAAAAATCAAATATTTCATCGAGCTCGTCACCCAAGGGTTCTTCGGCTGAATTTTCATTTGACTAAAAACTTTTTCCATAGCTTTTTCCGGTAAATCCGAATGACTGCTAGACAGAGTCGAAGTTCCTCCCAACTCATTTTCGGCCAAGGCGCTTTTTTCAATCACTCGATCATCTCCTTTAACCGTATCTTTTATCGGAGGCAACGGATTAGGCTTACCGTCCCGCCAATTTTTTTCACTTTTTTTATCCAGATCAACGACGCTGAACTCCAAAGTCGGTTCACCAACACCGGCCATTAAATCAAGTGTGGTTCTTTCAATCGCTAAAAATTTATTTTCTCTCAAATGCTCAAGAAATTGATTCGTTTGATTCTGACTAAAATAGTTTATCACTTGATTTGATTGGGCATTTTTGAGATTGTCATAAATCGGCAACATTTCACCGATTGAAGGGAACTCTTTTCTGACAATTGAACTATAATCTTTCTCCGGATCTAAGGCTTTTAAAAACCAAAGATAAATTTCAATCATTTCATTGTCTTCCGGAAATTCTTCTCCCTCCCAAATCGAATAAATATCGCTTGAACCCAAATGAGGCGTGCCCAAAGTGACAAACCGATCGACATCATCACCAAAAAAATCACTCTGAATATAGCTTCTGGCCATTAACCCGCCCATGCTATGCGCTACTAAATTAACTTCGAAATGCTCGTTTTTCATTTTCACTTCTTTGATTAATTTTTTTAAATACGATTCGGCGCTTTTGCTATTGCTCATTCGCCAGTCGTAAAAACCCCAGAAAAAATTTTTCTCGTGCTCATAGCCGGTTAAAATCAAGTTTTTGACAAAACTACGATAACTTGCCGTTCCCATGGGATTTAAAAACCAATAATCGTGAAAATTTTTATTCAACATTTGAAAGGACATGCTTCCGCCGATTCCCGGCAAAAAAATAATCGGTCTCGGGCCTTTGTTCTCCCAGGGTTTAAAGTCAACTGACCCCGCTGTTTTTTCGACAGTGTTCTTGCCACTTTGGTTCGGTCCGCCGTCTTCTCCCCACCAATTTTCCTCCGCCCCAACCTCCATTGCAGCTTTGTTTTCCAACGCCAAATGATCGTTTTCATATAATTCCGAACGCTCGATTTTTAAATCTCCTCCCCAATTACGAATAGCCGTTATCTTATTTCTTTTGATGATTCCTCTATCCAGACGACCCTTGCCGCGAATCGTCAAGGCGGGCAAACTGGCCGTTCCTTGGTTACCACCTCCTCTTTCCAAAATAAAATTTTTCAGTTCAATCTCGCTCTTGACTCCGCTTTCAATGAAAAAACCCAATGAAAAATTGTTCTGAAGTTGAGGATTGGAAGTAAAACGAATTTTTTTCTCCTCATCTCCGACGGCCTTTAGATAACCGAGAATATAAAGCATAGCCCCGTTATTGCCAGTAATGGTTGTTCCGGGCAACAGCGTCAGCGTTGCACCACTTTCCACTCGCACTTGGCTCCCGTTTAGAATTTTTCGCCCCGACCAAACCGTATCTTGACTGATATTCAGGCTGGCAGGAATTATTTCTTCCACCGGCGTTGCCAAAATCTTCGCTGGAGCAAAAACCATAATTAGACATAGAGTAACAAAAATTCCAATTTTTTTCACTTTAGCAATTTAAAAATAACTTATTTTTGACAATCAACAAAAGTCCGACCCGCCGATTCACCCTCCTCCACCGAACTGAACCAAACCTTGTTTTCCTCCTTTATTCTTTTAGCATAGGAACAATCGATAGGATAAAATTTATCACTTTTTGAACTACCAATGAATTGTTTTAAACCCTCATTTTCAGTCTTCTTTTCTTTTTCGGATTCTTCCGCTATCGATTCTTTGGCATTAAGTTCAGCTATTATTTGATTTTTTTCCTCATCGGAAAGAATATTCGAGCTGTCTTGAAATTCAAAAGCCGTCTCTTTTTTTGTAAAAATATAATCTCGAAAAGCATTTCCCAATAAAAAACCGGTAGCAAAGGCCAAGAAAATCAGTCCCGAAATTAAAATTTTTTTCATTGCAATTCAATTTTAAAAAAACCTGACTCAAGCATAGTCAGGCTTCCTTAAAAAAATCTTAAATTCAGCTTAAAAAAACTATAGAAAAATAAAAAATTACTCGGAAATGGGCAAATTACCTGGGGCGGGAGCGGTTTTAGCGTCCAACCTTGGAACTGAGGGAATCTGGACTGTCGGTGTTGGAAAATGAAACAGAGTAGCTATCTCCTCGGAATTCAGCACTGGTGTTTCTCCTTGCATATCTCGATCTTTAAGCATATCGACCAATCTTCTTTTGCGATAATCTTTTCTTTGGTTGCTGGCCAGAAAAAAAGCAGAAGTGGTGTAGTATTTATCAGCAAAAAAAGCATTGATGTCGCTATTCTCAAACTGTTTAAAAGATCCGCCAATAATTCCGGGCATTATATCTCTAAAAGCCTCTTTGCGCGCAATGTAAGCAAACAAAATTTGGGTATTAAAACCGGGTTTGGCCATTTTTGAGTGAATCGATTTAATCAACTCCAACTCATGATGGGGTAAAATCTTCATCATTCCAGCCTCAGAGGAATCTGTCTCCGCACCAATATTGTATTTCTTTAGGATTTCCTCAATTTTTTTCATCGATTCTTTTTTCCAATCGGGCATGGCAGGCACAACCTGAATTTGAATCCAAAGATGTTCCCCCGGCCCGAGCGTTCCCATCGCTTCAAACAATCCGGAAAGAGGATCAATCAATTCACCCGTCAATTTATCTTCAAAATAAGGATATGTATTAATCGGTCGCTCCTGGCCCTTTTCTAGAATATATTTGCCACCCCAGAGATTCCAATTTTCATCGGGAATTGTATTCGGTATCGCCTTGGTATAGTCCTCCACCTCAACAATTTCTATACCCGGAAATTGACTATAAAGCAACTTCTCAATCAGCAGTTGCGATCTTTTGGGAGTAAAAACAAAAAATCCCAGGTCGCCTTCATTACCGGCAATTTCAAAAGAAAAAAAATCTTGGACGGCGCCGGTGGTTAGTCCGTCATAAATAGTAATATTACGGCCAGTGCCAGAAAGTCCGGCCAATACACTCTCCATTGCTTTTGGATTGACCATCAAATCGCGCGGGATTTTTATTCTTAGCAATTTTTGATTTATTTTTTCGGCAAAATAGCAATTGACTATAAACTTTTGCCAGACCGGTTTAAATATGGAATAAAGAGCGAAAGGCAAAATCAGCCACCAAGTATATTTGAAGAAAATCGCCAGTAGACCGAGATACTCAACAATAAGCTCTCCCATGAAATTTTTCTATTTAAATATTTCGATTTATTTTATGGTATACTAGAAATAAATTTTATGAAACAAATTTATGCAGTTTGACATCGTCACTGTCTTTCCCCAAATGCTAGACTCTTATTTTGATGAATCCATTCTCAAAAGGGGTGTTAAGACAAAAAAAATAAAAATCCGAACTCACGATTTGAGAGATTTTACCCACGACAAGCATCGCACTACGGACGACACTCCTTACGGCGGAGGCGCCGGCATGTTGATGAAAATTGAACCGATTTTCGAGTGCTTGCAAAAAATTCTAAAAAAATCCAAATTTGATCGAAAAAAAATATTGATACTTCTTATGAGCGCTAAAGGAAAAAATTTCGACGCAAAAAAAGCAAAAAATTGGGCCAAAAAATTTTCCCAAATAATTATTGTTTGCGGTCGTTATGAGGGAGTGGACGAAAGAGTGGCAAAATATTTAGTCGACCGAGAAATTTCGATTGGCAATTTTGTTCTAAGCGGGGGAGAACTTGCCGCCGGAGTCATTATCGACGCCGTTTCTCGTTTTATTCCGGGAGTGCTGGGCAATCCCGATTCTCTTAGGGAAGAATCCCACAATTCAGCCAACTTGGAATATCCTCAATATACCAGACCGCCTATTTTTAAGGGCTGGAAAGTTCCTAGAATATTGCTTTCCGGCGATCATCAAAAAATTACGCAATGGAGAAAGAATTACAACAAGAAATAAAACATTCTAAAGAAATATCCAACTAAATTTTTGTATTTTTAATTTGTTTTGTATAATCATTCCAAGATCTAAGATCTAACAACCAAGATCCAGCCAACCATGATAAACAAATATACACTCGCTCTTCTCACAACCTGCATCTTCTTACTAACAGTATCACATATCCATGCCTGGATCGAGCCGACAACCCTTCCTCCCGGCAATAATATCTTTGCTCCCCTAAACACTTCCTCTTTCGGCCAAAGCAAGATCGGCGGACTGATATTAAACATCGGAAACGCCGCTCACGGTTTGATCGTCAAATACGGATTGGTGGGAATTGGAACAGATAATCCTGAATCAAAACTGGATGTTAGAGGCGAAACCAGAACGGATAGCCTGACAGTAAGAGGTAACACCAATATAGGAGGTAAAGTAACCAGCACCGGATTGGAAGTTAATTCGACGAATAGCGGAGCGTTACTGCCTCGAATGACTACTGCGCAAAGGGATGCGATTGCTAACAAAGTAGAAGGGTTACTTATTTACAATACCGATACTAAAGAATTCAATCTCTATTCTAATTCTGCTTGGAAAAACGTTGGCGGAAGTGATATTTGGAAAAAAAATGGTAACAGTGCTTACTATAATGAAGGTAATGTGGGAATCGGAACTAACGGTCCTGTTTCGAAACTAGACGTTAGAGGTAAAGCTTTATTTACTCGTGACGGAGTGGGGGAATGTTGCGGAAACGATGCGACCGTTATGATCGGTGAAAATACCCAAAGCACCGGTCGAAGATCTTCAATATCTTTTCATAACGGTGGTCGCCACGAGGGTACTTTTGAATTAGCTCCCGACGGGGAGAGAAGGTTCAGAATGTATGATAATCAAGGAGCCAAGATGGGATTGGAAACTACAGGCAATGTTAGATCGGGAGGTAATATTTCTTTTAACAGTGTTATTTCCACTCCTGGTCGAATGCATATTGATGGTCAAGAAGATCTTTATATCTTAAACAAAGGGACCACTCGTGTCAGTCGTGCCTGGGGCGGAACGGGCAATCTTTCAGTGGAGGGAAGTCTGTGCGTTGGGGGAGATTGTCGGACTGCTTGGCCTGTACATACTTGGTGGGAATACTACTATCTATCCTACTGCGGAGATTGCACTATTTGGGGAGCTAACGTTTGGGGATATTACTTAAAATCAAGATCTCCAAGTGGAAAAATAACAACTATAGGAAATTTTCAAGAGGGAATGGAATATAATGGTTGCGGACCAAGTTACTGCTACTATCCTATTTTCTAATTACCATCATCGGCTCTTAGATTATCAGGCATAATAGCAAAATTGTACTGCTAAAAAGACTGGATAATATGATAGTTATGGTGTAAACAGGAGATATTTAAAATAATTAAATAAGAACGGTTTATTATAAAAACAAATTTCTTGATTTTCCTCCCCTCATTTGAGGGGAGGTGGCGAGGAGCTCGACGACGAGACAGAGGGGTTAAAGAACATTGTTTTGTTTACAACCCCCTCCCTCCTTCGGAGTGCTCCCCCTCAACTGAGGGGGAGAAAATAGCAATGCATTTTTACCATTAAGCCTCACTTTCGAAAAATTTATCAATAACATTTATCTATTTAGTTTCCTCACTGATAACAGCGTAGATTTTTTCCACGATTTCTTTTTCCACCGCCGGGTTTTCTTTTAGGTATTTTTTGCTGGCTTCACCGCCTTGTCCTAATTTGGCGTCACCAAAGGAATACCAAGCTCCTTGAAGTTTCACTATGCCCAGTTTGGCTGCGGTTCCGAGAATATCTCCCAAACGAGAAATTCCTTCATTGTACATAATATCAAATTCAGCCGTTCTGAAAGGCGGAGCAACTTTATTTTTAACAATCTTGGCTTTGACTCGATTACCGACAACTTCCTCACCTTTTTTTATTTGGGCCGCGCGTCTGACTTCAATACGCACTGATGAATAAAACTTTAAGGCTTTACCGCCCGGAGTGGTTTCAGGATTACCCATATAAACACCGATTTTCATTCGAATTTGGTTGATGAAAATCAAAGTAGTGTTAAATTTTGAAGCCATGGTCGTCAGTTTGCGCAGAGCTTGAGACATTAATCGGGCTTGCAGACCAATCTGAAAATCACCGATGTTCCCCTCAATTTCTGCTTTCGGAGTCAAAGCGGCTACCGAGTCGACGACAATCAGATCAACACCACCGGAGTTGACTAACGCTTCAACAATCGCCAAAGCCTGTTCACCGGTGTCCGGTTGCGAAATTAGTAAATTATCAATATCAACCCCGATTCTTTTAGCGTATTCCGGATCTAAAGCGTGCTCTGCGTCTATGAAAGCGGCTACTTGATTTTTTTTCTGCGAATTGGCCACAACATGCAGGGCGACCGTTGTTTTACCGCTGGACTCCGGTCCGTAGACCTCAACGATTCTTCCTTTGGGAACTCCGCCCACACCTAGAGCGAGATCGAGAGAAATTGAGCCGGTGGGAACAGCGTCAACATCGACTCTTCGTGCGTCGCCCAGAAGCATAATAGATCCTTCACCAAATTGTTTTTTTATTTCCTTAATGGTTTTGTTCACTTCTTCCATTTTTTCGTTGTAGCTTTCTTTAGTGTTTTTTTGTAATTCTTTTCTTTCTTTGATTTGGGCATTCTCTTTTTTCATTGTTTTCCAATTTAAAATTAAAATTCACTTCCCCTATTTATATTATCGGGTTTTAAATAAATCAAAGGAATTATAGAATATTTATTTAAATTAAAAATAGATTTCATGGGAAAAATATTTTTAGGAGCTGAAAAGCTAGCTGCTGAGAGCATTATAGCAATTATAAAAATTTATCAAATTTTAATTTCACCGGAGAAGAGTTTTTGGGGCAGAGGTCGAAATATAAAAATTTGTCGTTTTTATCCGACCTGTTCGGACTATGCAATTGAGTCGCTAAGAGAAAAAGGTTTATTCAAGGGATGTTTTTTTGCCATTAAAAGAATTTTGCGTTGTCACCCGTGGAATCCGGGTGGTTACGATCCCGTTCAAATAGATAACAATAAACAGAAATAAATTATTCTACTAATTTCTTTGACACAAGCCGGAGCAATGAGTCCAACTTGGACATCCGGCTGATCCTGCCCTTATTCCATTTCCGTGAATAACACAATCATGATTTTGCCAAGGAGCATTACCAATAACATTCATTCCGGCAAATATGATTGAGTAACCGTTCGGGCATGACGCGTAAGAATTTAGCATAACGTAGCAATCTCCGGAAACTGCCGCTCCGATTGTAACAAAAGTTGGCCATGTATTTCGACATTGTCCCCCAAGACACAAACTATTGGCATTGACCTGATTTACTCTGTTTACTCCATCCGGATTCAAATAATAACCGGTGTTATTCTCGTCGTAAAGCACCCCATTAAAAATTGTGTTTCCTCGCAAATAATTGTAATTGTTGCCCGGCCAGGGAAACCATGAATCATTACGAGCAGTATGGAAATAGTCACCATAAACAGCGTTCAAGTTAGAAGTGTTGTCAGGGTCTAGATAATAGCCTCCATTGTTCTGGTCCCTGATACTCGGGGTGATAACCGTACCCGTTGTTTCCAGCCCCATTCTTGCTCCCTGATTATCGTACATTTTGAATCTTCTTTCTCCGTCGGGAGCTAATTCGAAAGTGCCTTCGTGTCGGCCTCCGTTATGAAAAGAGATTGAAGATCTTTTACCGGTGCTGGCCGTGTTCTCACCGATCATAACGGTTGCATCGTTTCCGCAACATTCTCCCACTCCGTCACGAGTGAATAAAGCTTTGCCTCTAACATCCAGTTTTGAGACGGGACCGTTAGTCCCGATTCCTACATTACCAGCCGTTGAGAAATTTTGATTCACCCTAACCCAACCACTGTCTGAGCCAAGAAGCAAATCTTTACCCGAACCGGCAAAAACTCCTCCTTGCCCCCAAAGTTCACCGACTCTGACTCTGTCTCCCGTATGAGTACCACCAAACCACATTCCGTAATCATTATTTTTAACCATTTCTCTATCGGTGGTGTTTCCCCTTGAAGTAACGGTTTGGAGAGTGTCATTACTTGATGGAGCCACAACTGGCCAAGCGGATTTGCAATCACCGTTTATGCATAAACTATTGTTGGTAGCGATATTACCAACGGCACTGACTGAACCGTTAACAGTCGCATTACCTCTCACTGTCAGACTGTCCGTTTTGGTTTCTCCTCTGACATCTAGTTCGGATTCGGGACTGTCTGTGCCGATGCCCACTAATCCGTATCTGACGATTAAACCGTGTGCGGCTTGCCCAATGTTTAATATCAATCCGCCGATTTTACTTTGACCGAAAGAAGAAGAATTAAGAGGTGCGTAAATATTGTTACCGGGTGGAATGGTCGTCGGTT